>JBKCXA010000452.1:0-2487 GCA_046316935.1 Prosthecobacter sp. | reverse complement strand
TATGCGGTGTCCAGGGAATGATGGCGCTCCAGGAACCAAGGCCGCGGCATTCCTCAGGTGCTGGAGGCAAAATCTGTTGCGCTGTGGGTGTGAACGCGGGAGCAAGACGGGCGGCCTCGGCATAAAACGCATCCTCCTGAGCATGGGTGATCTCGTCTGCACGGGCGAGCGTGCTGAGGAGCAAGGCGGTGAGCAGGAGCGTGCGTTTCATCGGGAGGCGGTGGCGGTTGTTTGAGTGAAAGTTTCGTCGGTGAGAGCTTTGAGGAAGGCCACGAGGTCGGCCTTCTCGGTCGCGGTGAGCTGGATGCCCGCTTCGGGATGCTTCGCGAGGTTCGGATCGAGCGTGTCGCTGCGCTTCACACCGCTGCTGTAGTGCTCGACGACTTCTTCGAGCGTGCTGAAGCGCCCATCGTGCATGTAGGGCGCGGTGAGGGCGATGTTGCGCAGGCTGGGCACCTTGAACTTGCCACGGTCCGCCGCGTTCTTCGTCACCGCCATGCGTCCGATGTCATGCGCAGCGAGATCGAGGCCGTTGTTCGCAAATTGACTGCTCACAAACAACGTGCCGCCGTGGCAGTGAAAGCAGTCTGCTCCGCGAAGACCACGCTTGGGATCAAACTCGGTCACGAAGAGCTGAAGACCGCGTTTTTCGCTCTCGTTGAGCTCGGCGACCTTTCTCGCGGCACGGTCATACTTCGAATCCTGCGAGACGAGCGTGAGCAAAAACTGCTCCAACGCCGCCGCGAGGCGGTCTGCGGTGATCTCCGGCGTGCCGAAGGCTTTTTGGAAGGCTTCACCTTCGTTTTGAAGCTTCGCGATGACGCTCGGCAGTGTCTCGTTCATCTCGGCGTGGTCTTGAATCGGCATCAAGACCTGCTCGCGAAGCGTCGTCGCCCGGCCATCCCAGAAAAAGCTGCTGCCCCAGGCGAGGTTGAAAAGCGGCATGGCATTGCGCTTCCCCACCTGCTTCTCGGCACCGAGACTGAAACGACGCGCATCCGCAAAGGCGAGCTTTTGATCGTGGCAGGAGGCACAGGATTGCGTGCCATTGATCGAGAGGCGTGTGTCGTGGAAGAGCCGGCGACCGAGCTCAATGCCCGCCTCGTTCATCGGCGGCAGTTTCACCTGCGGAAAACGCTGCGTGATCGGCGGCGCCGCAGAGCCAGCCTCGGCGAGGCGCTTCTGATACAAATCGTAGCTCACGCCTGTGACGCGGAAGGTTTTTTCGAGGTTCGCCTTCATCCTCGCGGCGGTCGGATCGCCTTCGCGAGAGTGCGTCGAGGTCTCGGTGAGTCCTTGCAGCACCTTCGCCACATCGAGATCGACGGAGATCGTCATGGGCCGCCCACCTTCAAACTCCACCGGAAGCTCGATGGTCGTGAGCTGCGGGGCATTGGCGAGATGATACGAAAAGCCGTCTTCCCCTCGGCGACCTTCCAGCGCCATGAAAATGAAGCCGCCCATCAGGCCCCAGTGCAGGCTGTTCACCTGCGGATTCAGCGGGTGATCCGGCGGGAAGACATTCGGGTCCATCTGATTGATCTTTTCGTCCACGCCGATGCGAAAACGCACGGCTGTGTAATGCCCCGCAGGCATGCCCGAGCCTTCGGCGGTCGTTTTGCCGCTGCCGAAGCTCAGATGCACAAACCAGTCCTGCGAGTCGAGCCAGGCGCCGTCGGCTTTTTTCACCGCCAGCCCCGAAAGCAGGGTGTCGAGACGCGTCACCCGGTCGCTGGATTCACCGCTGACAGCGGTCGTGAACTCAAGCCGGAAAGCGTCTGCTGCCCCAGCCGCTCCATTCCCCCAAAACATCCCCCAAACCGTCAAAAGGACCGGCAACCAGCGACCCGAGAGCACTCGGGCAGGCAGGGTAAGGGTAGGTTTGAAACGCATATTGGATAGAATGAGCACTACCAATATATTTAATTATAATTTCCATGTCGCATCAACCGTGAATTTGATAAATATGATACAAAAGACTGAATAAGTTCTCAACCCTGCGAAAATGAACTCGCAGCCATGGCGCACCTCTCCCCTCCCCTTTCGAGGCATTTCGGAGGCCCTTCTTCCTACCCCTTAGGCCACTCAATAAACGTCCCGGCGGTAGCGCTTGGCGTCTTTCAGAGCCTGCATGTAGGCCACGGCTTCTTCGGGCGATTTGCCGCCCTGCTGCTCGATGATGGTGTGGAGCGCTTTGTCCACATCCAGCGCCATGCGGGCGGCATCGCCGCAGACGTAGAAGATCGCTCCCTGCTCCAGCCATTGCCAAAGCTCGGCGGCGTTTTCGAGCATGCGATGCTGGACGTAGATCTTCTCCGCCTGATCGCGGCTCCAGGCCGTGGTGAGCTTCGTCAGCGTGCCATCGGCCAGCCAGGCCTCGAATTCGTCCTTGTAGAAGAAGCAGCTCTTCTCGCTCACCTCGCCAAAAAACAGCCAGGCCTTGCCTTTCGCCTGCGTGGCCTGCCGCTCCTCCAAAAAGGCGCGGAA
>JBKCXA010000451.1:0-3378 GCA_046316935.1 Prosthecobacter sp. | reverse complement strand
TTACAAGAAGGTCGCCGACCGTGAACTGAGCCTGCATGTGTTTCAGCCGGAGGGTTGGAAGGCTTCTGACAAGCGTGTCGGCTACATCACCATCCACGGCGGCGGCTGGACGGGTATGGGACCGGAGCGCATGTATGCCTTTGCCGATCATTTTGCGAAACTCGGCCTCGTGAGCATTAGCGTGCAGTATCGGCTGGCCAGCGCGAAGACGAACACGACCGTCTTCGACTGCGTGAAGGATGTGCGCTCCGCGATTCGCTACGTGCGGGCTCATGCGGACGAGCTCGGCATCGATCCTGGCAAGATCATCGCCAGCGGTGGCTCCGCGGGTGGTCATCTCGCCGCCTCGACCGCGATGTTTGATTTCAACGAAGACAGCGACGATCTCAACATCTCGCCCACGCCGAATGCGCTCGTGCTGCTCTTTCCGGTGATCGACACCTCCGCCGAAGGCTACGGCAACGCCCGCATCGGCGAGCGCTGGAAGGAGCTATCGCCCGCGCACAACGTCCGCCCCGGCCTGCCGCCCACGATCACCTTCCACGGCACTGCCGACATCACCACGCCCTTCAAAGGCGCTCAAATCTTCCACGACGCCATGCTCAAAGCCGGCAACCGCAGCGAACTCGTCATCCACGAAGGCGGTGACCACGGCTACCTCATGCGCACCCAGACGCTCTTTGACGAGTGTCTCGCCAAAACGGACGCGTTCTTGAAGTCGCTCTCGCTGCTACCGTGATCGATCCGAGGGTGGAGCCACCTTCTTGAAGCATTGAGCTGCCTCGCGGCGTTCACGCGGCTGCCATGCGCTTGCTTTTAATGCTTCTCGTCCTCTTTCCTTCGCTCCTCGCGGCGAAGCCGAACATTGTCATGGTCTTCATCGACGACATGGGCTGGGGAGACTTCTCCTGCTTTGGAAACAAGAACGCGAAGACACCGAACATCGACCGCCTCGCGGTGGAGGGCATCCGCTTCGAGCAGTTTCATGTGAACTCGCCCATCTGCTCGCCGTCTAGGTGTGCGCTGACCACCGGGCAGTATCCGCAGCGCTGGCGCATCCATTCGTTCCTCAACAACCGCGCCGACAACGAGCGCCGCGGCTGCGCCCAGTGGCTCGATCCAAAGGCGCCGACGCTGGCGCGAACGCTCCAGCAAAACGGCTACGCCACCGGCCACTTCGGCAAATGGCATCTCGGCGGCCAGCGGGATGTCGATGAGGCGCCGCCGATCAGCGCGTATGGCTTTGACGAGTCGCTCACGAACTTCGAGGGCATGGGCGCGAAGCTGCTGCCGCTGACGATGAAGCCCGGCGATACGGAACCCGGCAAAATCTGGGGCGATGCCGAGCGCCTTGGCCAGCCGGTGACGTGGATGCAGCGCTCCAAAATCACCACCGGTTTCATCGACGCTGCGATCCCCTTCATCGACAAAGCCACGAAGGCGAACAAGCCGTTCTTCGTCAACCTGTGGCCGGACGATGTCCACGGCCCGTGGTGGCCGCCCGTGGGAAAGTGGGCCGAGGACAAGCGCGGCAAGTATCTCGCCGTGCTGGAGGAGATGGACCGGCAGTTCGGTCGCTTGTTTGATCATCTGCGCTCGTCTGCGGCGCTGAGGGACAACACGCTGCTGCTGATCTGCTCCGACAACGGCCCTGAGCCTGGAGCAGGCAGCGCGGGTCCATTTCGCGGCTCCAAGACGACGCTTTACGAAGGGGGCACGCGTTCGCCTTTGATCGTGTGGGGACCAGGCCTGGTCGCTTCATCTCGAAGAGGCACCGTGAACACGACATCGGTTTTTGCCGCGTTTGATCTCGCTCCCTCGCTGCTGGCCATCAGCGGCATCGAGGACGGGAACATGGCCTTTGATGGTGAAAACATCGCTCCAGCGCTGCTCGGGCAGAAGGACGTTTCACGGGCTGCCCCCATCTTTTGGCGTCGCCCGCCGGATCGCAAGACGGTGAGTGAAAAGCTCACCGAACGCCTGCCTGATCTCGCCATGCGTGACGGGAGCTGGAAGCTGCTTTGCGAGTATGACGGCACTCAGCCGCAGCTTTATGACCTCGACCAAGATCGTGGCGAGACCACCAACCTCGCCTCGCAGCATGCCGACATCGTCGAGCGCATGACCAAGGCCTTGCTGGCATGGCACGCCTCCATGCCAGCGGACAACGGACCCGCGCTGGGAGCCGTGAAAAAGCCCAAGTGAACCTCAACGAGTCGCCGAGAGCTCGATGTCCCTGGCTCCTTCGATCACTTCAAAGCCCCACTCACCCGCTCCGGGCTTCTGCTCCTTCGTGGTCACTGTTCCATCCGCTGTTTCGAGTCCGGGCACGTCCGCCGCGCTGTAGCTGACGGTGAGTTTGACCTTGCCGACGACGGGGCCGGCCTTGTCATCGAGTTTAAATTTGCCGCCCATCACACGAGCACAGGCGACTGGTGCCGAAGGATCTTCCGGCGTGAAAATGACGCTGCCCCAGCTCACCGGTTTGCCGTCAATGCTCAGCTTGCCGTTGATCGCGGTGCGTTTGGCGGGCTTGAGGAAGCCTTGATTGCGCAGCCAGTCGCGCAGATGACCGCTCCAGCTTCCGAGCACGGGATCGCCGAGGTAAAGACCGACGCCATGCGGGCCGGGTTTGTAGATGTGCAGCTCGGCGGGCACCTTGTGCTTCCGGCAGGCCAGGTAAAAAGCCACCGGATTCTCCGCAGGCACCACCGTGTCATCATCGGTGTGGAAGATGAAGATCGGCGGCGTGTTCGCGGTCACGCGCAGTTCGGTGCTGACATGCTTCGCCAGTTCGTCGTTGTCATTCGGGCCGAGCAGGTTCTTGCGCGAGCCTTTATGGCCGTAGTCTTCGATCATCGAGATCACCGGATACGTCGGTGCCGCGACTGTTGGGCGGGCGCTGACTTGATCGATGGCATCATTCGTCATGCCCGCGGGCTTTTCATCAAACATCGTCGCCGCCATCGAGGTGAGATGACCACCTGCTGAAAAGCCGATGATGCCGATGCGCTCCGGATCGATACCATACTCCTTCGCATTCGCCCGCACATGACGAATCGCACGCTGCACGTCGATGAGCTGCGTCGGAAAGTGGTAGCCGCTCGTGCCGAGACGGTAATGCAGCACAAAGGCGCTCACGCCGATGCCATTGAACCACTTCGCCACCTGCACGCCCTCATGATCCGCCGCGAGACCGCCATAGCCACCGCCGGGGCACACCACAAAGGCCGCGCCATTCGCCTTCTCCTTCGCCGCCGCCCACACGTTGATGAAGGGCTGGTCCTTGTCCGTGTCACCCTTCGCTCCAGGAGCGCCGTCAGGCCATAAACGCACCTTCGTGGGCTCAGCGTGAGCGATGGACGTGAAAATCAGGGC
>JBKCXA010000450.1:0-10706 GCA_046316935.1 Prosthecobacter sp. | reverse complement strand
TCACCGTGCTGATGCTCTCCACGGTCAATCCCGCCGTTCCAGAGAGCACGCCCGAGAGCGTGATGGTCCGCCCATTGTTCCGTGTCACGGGGTCGAGAAGGTCCACGTTGGAGTTGGCAGCGAGGGAGGCGGAGCCGCTGTAGGTCTGGTTATTCCCCCCGGCGGAAAGCGTGCCGCCGCTCAGGATGAGATTGTTCGAGACCGTTGTGGAAGTGGCATTGCTGACATAAAAGACGCCTCCAGTCAGTTCCACCAAGGCACCAGCTCCCGGTGTGGCAATGATGCCGCCCAAGGTCGTGCCGGAGCTAAACTCGAACTGGCCCGCGTTCATGGTGAACAAGGAACCAGTGTAGGAGCTTGTGCCGCTAACCGCCACCTTGCCTGCCCCGTTCTTGGTGATATTCCCAGCGCCGCTGAGGCCGCCGGTCATGCTGACCAGGGAGGTCGCATTGACTGTGACCGCCGTGGCTGCCGCAGCTGTGGTGGGCGCGGAAATGACAAAGGAACCCGCACTGATGGAAACCACGGTGGCTCCGGCAGGAATGCCAGGACCGGCCACGGTCATGCCCACACGCAGCCCTGCGGTGCTGGGGACGTTCACCGTCGTGCTGGCGGTCGCGTAAGTGGCGCCCGTGAGAGCAGCTGCCTCAGCCACGCTCCATGTTTGATTGCCCGTGGCACGCACGGGCGCGGAAATCGTGACCAGCGGGGTACCTCCAGCCGGAACATTCAGGCCAGCGGTGGGTAGCTGGGGTGCCAGTTCCAGACGATTGGTGGCGACGGTCCCAGGCGCGATGCTGATAGAAGTCGGTGTGTCAGCCGCTACCGTGCTGGCTTCAAAGGTGAGCGAGTTAATCTTGAAGTTCTGCTCCAGCGTCGTCGCGAGGGTGGGAGTGACGGCATTGTCCGCACGGAAGATCACATCGGTGCCCTGGCCGGGGGTCGTGGTGGAGGCAATGGCGCCGGCCTTGTCGTCCGCCCAATTATTCGCAGCACCATTCCAAGTGTTGTTCGTCACGCCTGCGAAGTAGCTGGAGCCGGAGATCAGATTTCCCGTGTTCAGGATGATCTTGTTGTCCGTCGAAGTGGACAGTGAGATGGTGGTAAAACCGCCAGGCGTGCCGCCGAGGACGTAGTCTGCCAAGGTGAGAGGACCGGTGAGGAGTCCGCCGCTGATGGCCGTGGCATCCAGCAGAGTATAGGACTGGTTGGCGTTGAGACCGGTATCGGTGAGATTGAAGGTCACTTTGTTCCCGGGGAAGAGATTGAGCGCACCGCCAAGGACCAAGGAGAGCGTATCCGTGTTCAAGCCGTCTCCAGCCGTCAGCGAATCACCCACGTTCAGGTTCAGGAACGTGTTTGTGCCGCCGCTCGTGCCCAGGGTGAGGCTGGTCAGCGCGTTGATCTTGCTGCCTGCTCCATCCAAAAGGCTCAGGGTCGAGCCGTTGCCGACATTGACGCTGGTAACAGCCGCTGGAGTGGTCAAACCACCAGCGAGCGTCAGCGTGCTGCTACCCGTGGCAATCAATCCAGTGGTGCCATTCAATGCCGAGTTGATGGTGAAAGATCCGCCTCCCGTGCTGCTGGTACTGCCTTGGTAGGTCAGCGTCATGCCCGTCGGAAGCGTCAGCGCCGTGTTGCCCGTCTTGATGATGGAGAGCGCCCCTGCACCAGAATCCGTGATCGTGCGTGCGCCGGCATTCGAGATGCTCACCGTCGAATTGTTGGCTCCGAAAGTGAGCGAAGCGGGAGCGGCAGAGGTGTTGTCGATGATCACAGTACCATCCGTGGTGGCTGTGAGAGCATTGATGGTCTGGCTGGTGCCGTTAAGATCGATGACTGCAGTATCTGCGGCGGCCAGTTCTGGCGAAAGTGTAACGCCGCCGTAGGCTGCACTGGTGGTAGGGATGGCGTCATTGGCGCTGAACTTCAGAGTTCCGCGGTCCACGTCAGCAGCTGTGATGCTCTGGTTGAAGTTCGATAAGGCCCCGTTCGTGCCCAACGTTAAAGTTCCACCGCCGTTGATGTCAAAACGCACGCCAAAGGCAGTCGTGGTCGTGAAGTTTCCATTGATGACTGTTTCGCCGGTGCCGTCGATGGCCCAGGCACGGTTGGCTCCTAATGAATTTGCAGTGACACCGCCATCAAAGGTCAGCTTCTTCCCGGAAACAATGTTGTTGGTGGTCGTGTTGGCATTGTTCGCGGCTGCCGCAAGGTTCAAGGCCGCGCTGAACGTAAGACTGTAATCGCCGAAGAATCCGGCGTTGGTGTTGTTGTTGTGAGTGATCGGGTTCGTCAGGGTGCGATCCGCACCAAAGGCGAAGATATTACCATTGTTGAACGTCAGCGTTCCTGTGCCCAGAGCCGAATTGTCACCAATGCCAAGGGCACCGGCACCAACGGTGGTGGCCCCCGTGTAGTTGTTGGCGGGGTTGGTCAGAATCCAAGTGGCCCCGCCGTCCAAGGTGACGCTGAGCACACCCGCGACGTTGTTGGAGAGCTGGCTGGTGATCATGTTGCCAGCCGCGCTCGTGCCCCGGAGTGAAAGGGTTTTGTTACCCGTCTCCGTCGTGTCGTGGGCGACGTTGGTGAGAATCAGCGCCCCGGCCCCGTCCGCATAGATTGCATTGTTCGCCGTGGTGCCGCGCAGGCGTATCTTGCGATCACTGGTCTCACCGGCACCGACGTAAACAAGATTGCCTCCCGTGGTGGTGGCATTGCCGAGGATGAGAGCATTGGCGTTGTCCATCGCTACACCGCCCGCACCAACGCTGGAAGTAGCACCGCCTGTGCTGCTGCCAAGGGAGGACACCACCAGAGTGCCCGCATCGACCGATGTCGTGCCTGAGTAGGTGTTCAGATTGCCTAAACGCAAGATGCCGGTCCCATTTTTAAACAGACCGCCCCCGGCACCCGAAAGCACGCCGGTGAGATTGGCGTAGTCAGCACCGGTATTACCGTTGTCATTCACGGTCACCGTCCGGGAGGCTGCTCCGAGATCGATGGCATTGGTAAATGTCACGTCCGCCAGGGAACTGGTGGAGTTCAGAATCAGGGCAGCGCCCGTGGGCACAAATCCGCCGCTGCCCCAAGTGAGGCCGGTGCCACCATCCAAAGTGACAGTGAGCGCGGTTGAGTGGGCTGCAAAACCGCCACCTGCAGTTCCACCGAAGGTGATGCTTCCCGTTCCAGCTGTGGCCGAGGCGCTGAGCGTGCGAGCGAAGGAGCCGGACATCTGGAGGATGCCGGAAGTCGCAGCAGTGCCGAGAACAAGCGGGCTGTTCGCCGGCAGTGCTCCGTTGTCGTTGAGTCCGAGAGTCCCCTCCGCGATGGTTGTGGCTCCGGTGTAGGTGTTATTGCTGTTGCCCAGGTTCCACTGGCCAGTTCCTGACTTGGTGACCGCCAATGTGACACCGCCGCCCACTGAACTGTCAACGAGCTGCGGGTTGAAAGTGTTGTCACCCGTTGAGGCGCCGGCGAATGTCAGGGTAGCGTTGGCCGTAGTGTTATTCACGATGGCACCGGTGTTGCTCCAGATGATCGCATTGTTATTGGACACGGAACTGGTGAGATTGGCACCTGTCGCAACGGCACCGAGGGTGAAGAGACGATCAGTGGTAGCGGAACGGCTCCCCAAAGTGAGGGCGGTGTCGATGATGCTGCCGCGATAATCAATCCCCGCCGTGGATCCAGTGAAGACGAGGTTTGCGGCAGCGTTACTGGAGGCTCCAATTCCGCTGCTCACACCGCCGTTAGCCAGCGTGTCCACCGTAACCAGACCAGTGCCACCGATGGTGGTCACCCCCGTGTAGGTGTTAAGCCCGCTCCAAGTGGCCGCCGCGCCCCCCTTGGTGACGTTCATACCGCCTGAAAAGACGCCATTCCATGTGCCACCACCATTTTGCGTGAACGTCTGGCCGGAAAGCCCGCTGATCGTGCCCGAACCATCCAGAGCATTCACCACGGCATTGGCATCCGTGACACCTGCCAGCAGTTCGAGAGACGCGCCTTGGCGAATGACCAGTGACTCACTCGTCGCGGACAGACGGGCGGCTGCCCCATTGAGAGCTACCTTTCCCTCGTTAATCGTCGTCGTTCCCGTTTGCGCATTGGTGCCGAAAACGACCAAGGTTCCTGCTCCATTCTTGGTCAATCCACCGGTGGTAACACTGGCAATGTTCACAGGATTCGTCGCATTGCCGAGATTCAGCACATCATTCAACAAGTTGACGCGAATCGCTATGTTTGTTCCAGCCGCTCCTCCCTGGATCAGACGGGGAGTGGCGGAATCGCTCAAAATGGAGGCGGGGCCGCCGGACTGGAGGATGCCCCCGGTGGAAACGACTAAATCACCACTCAAAGTCAGCGTTTGGTTGTTTGTGACGAGTGAGGAAACCGTAGCCGCCGCATTGGTGAAGGATCCGGTCAGTTTGTTATGAACAGCCCCGACAAGAGCAGTGGCAGCATTTTGAAAATTACCAGCAGCTGCATAAGTGGGAGCCTGAAGCACCCCCCCGGCGTTCGTGGTGGCGAAATCAGCCCCATTAATGTAGAGGTGCCCCTGGAAGTTGGCAGTTCCTGGCAAATTAGTCGCGGTCGTCGCGCCCAGCCCCGCGAGCGTCACCACGCCGCCAATTGCGCCGCTGGTATCGAAGTTCACACTGGAGGCTGCCGTCGTAGCACCGAGAGAGGTGAAAGTCAGATTGGCTGCTGCGCCATTGCCCAGCAATCGAACGGTGGCCGCGCCGGCAGTAGGTGTCAGTGCGCCAAGTGTCTCAGTCGTCGCCGCTCCAGCAAAGCCCCTGAACTCCAGCGTGCCACCTGCGGTTTGGGCTGTTGCCTGGCTACTAAAAACGATCGTGTTGGTCGCCGCTTGCAGAATCACATTCGAAGCGGCTGCCGTGGCGCGCAGCTTCAAGGTGCCTGCCTGGATGGTTGTGGCACCTGCATATAGGTTGGCCGCATTGAGCACCCAAGTGCCTGAGCCCACTTTGGTCAGACCGGCGGCCGTGGTGCCGGCAGGGAGTGCCACATTGATGATGTTGTCCTGCGTATTCGAACCGCCAAGATTGAAGTTGGTGGCCGTCGTCGCGAGCGATGTGATGGCACCGTTGAGAATCACGGGACTAGCAAGGGCCTGATTGGCATAAATCGCACTCTGAGCACTCGTAGTCACATTCCAGAGGATGGTTTTACTCGTGGTGAGCCCTGCCGCAGTCGCCGTGCCAGTTCCCGTGCCACCAATAATCAGCGCCCCGGCGGTGGTGGTTGCGTTACCAAGGTTAATGTTCTGGGTGTTGTTGTTGATGGAGCGGAAGTCCGTGATCCGCACCGCACCACCCTGAATGAAAGTGCCGCCAGTAAAGGTCCCCGCTGTTCCATTTAGGATCAGCTCACCTGTACCCTGTTTGATGACCCGTTTGTCAGTGCCGCTCGCAGTGATATTGCCGACGATGCGCGTGTTTCCGTTGCCGCTAAAGGTCAAATCTCGGGAGGAAGCGTCCGCATTGTTCCAGGCATCCCCAGCGAAGGTGAGCGTGCCACCCATTTCATTGGCGATCGCGGTGTTGCCGGTGCTGCTTTCCTGGGTCCATGCCTGAAGGGTAGCCCCAAAACCGTTACGACTCCGGAAAGTGGCTGTTTGTCCTTGAGCGACACGCAAGAGACCCAGCGTCGTCTGTCCGTTCACCGCATCCCCGCCACCAGCTGGGCCTGAGTAAACCACCGTACTGGCGCGCAGATAGACATTCTTCCCCGTGGTTAAAGCATTGAAGTCTAGATTGGAATTACTGCGGAACTCCAAAACCCCACCGTTCAGATCAATCTGAGCACTCGTTCCAGATCCCGTTCCCGCACCAAACACACTCGTTCCCCCAACCGTTGTCTGGGTCACTCGAATCGAACTCTGCTGGCCGATGCTTGAAGCAGCCGTGCGAACCGCCCCCGTGAAGCCTGTGGCATTGCCGTTCAGAAAGAGCGTTCCCGAACCCGATTTTTCAAGCGTGCCGGTTCCTGAAAGGGTGCCGCCCGCGAAACTGAAATTACCCACCCCAGCCGTATTGACCCCACCCAAGCTGGTGATGGTGGTCCCAACCGTGCCCCCCACATTCAGGGTGCCAGAAATCGTCAAGGTTCCATTCACGCTGTTGATTCGGCTATTGCGAACAGTAGCAGGCGTTAGCGGACTCACGGCTGAAGTCAAAACACCGGAGAGCGTGTTGTTCCCCAGGCTCTGAATGGCAGCGCCTCGGTCTCCAATCGGCCCACGACCTTCGAAGTTGATATCACGAGAAAAGGTGAATCCACCCGCTGTACCATCCAGCACAAGCGAACCGCCGCCGAAACCGATCGTGTTCACGTTCGAGGGGGTATTATTGGTGGTCAAAATCGAGACGGTCCCGGTGCCGCCCAGGGCCGCCTCACTGTTGATGATGATGGAGCCATTATTGATGGAAGTGGTTCCCGTGTAACCATTGAGCGCATTGGTGAGACGCAGCGATCCACCACCCGTCAGAGTCAGCCCGGACGTGCCCAGCAACTGAGAGTTAATCACATCCGTGTAACCCAAGTCCACCCGCACCCCGCCTGTCGTAAGCGTCAGATCCCCGCCCGTGAGCGTGTAGTTGTTTTTGAAGCTGAGCGCGTTCGCCAGGCTGCCCGCTCCCAGGGTGAGTGTGGAGCCCCCCACAGGGATGATGACCGGCAGAAACACATTGTCACCACTGCCCGGAACTGCGGTGGTCCAGTTACCAGAAGTACTCCAGAGTGCGTCGAGGCCTGCGTTTGTCCAGATCTGGTCCACGGCAAAAGCCCTCGGCATCGTCCCCATCGGGATCAAAACAAGAGCTGTGACGCTGCCGACAAAGCGCGTCCAAGGGGTAAGCTTGGGGTTTTTCATGGTTGGGTAGTCAGGAATGGCGGGAGGTAACTTTAGTTTAAATCAAAATAGATTCGCAGACACAAGATAAACTTTCTCCCTTGCTCAAAGGAAAGAGACTGCATACTTGGAAATCCTGATTTTCAGAATGAATCAGAGCAACTGTTCTGGAGAACGCCTGGCAAAAAGAGCCGCGCTCCCTATTCAGAAGCGCGGCTCCAAGGCTATTTATCACGGCGGACCTACTCGTTCAGCTTTACCACCGCCAGACCGTCCTGGATCTCGAACTGACGGATGCCCTTCAGAAATTTTTCCATGGCTGGGTCCTTGTGAGCGGATTCGTCCACGAGGTTCAGCCCTTTGATGTCACCCACCCAGGCGTTCGGGAGAGGCATGCCGCCGACGGTCACATCGTCCACCAGCAGGGCGAGGTCGCGGCTGGCGTCGTTCAGATGGGCCACGAGGGCCAGGCTGGCCTTGATCTTCTGCCCGGCGAGGATCGGAAAATCCTCTGGCAGCTCCAAAATGATCGCTCCGGTGATTTTGCCGTTTTTGAAGCGCACCTGCACATTCTCGCCGAGTTCGTTTTTGGCCAGCCAGGCATTCACTTCCTTCTCGGTGATCACTAGCGTGCGTTTTTCGAGGTCGGTCACCGGAGCGGGAGCGGGCGCCGCAGGGGCGTTGCCGGTGAAAGCGGCCAGTTTCTGGTCAAACACCGCCTGCTCCTGCGTCGTGAGCGCCACCGGCTTGAAGGGAGCTGGGTCAAAATTCGACTTCCACCAGATCCCGGCCGCCGCCGCCGCCACACCGGCGAGCCCGAGCAGGACGCAAAGCGTGATCACCAGTGGATGCCGCCAGAACGAGCGTTTGGCTAGCGTGGGAGTGACGGCGGAGGAGAGAGGAGGAGTTTGCATGGCGGTCGGTTTCGATGTTCGCGGGCCGATCCTATTCAATCAGGGCCGAAAAAGCCAATTCCAGCTTCCAGCCCGGTTTACATCCTGCTCATGAGCCGCGGATGTCCTCACGACTCGGACATCCGGCTCAGTGCCCGCCAAACCAGTCTCGGAGTCTTTTGCGAAGCGGCTGGAGATCGCGGCGCAGGTCCACGAAAGAAAGCACCACCACACCGGGAGCCTCCGGGCTGTAAATGATGCCGTAACGACGGGCGACAAGCAGTTTGCGGGTCGGTTCTTCAAAAATACGACCGATCAAGGGCTGCGCTGAAAGCAAAGCGGTCATTCGCTGCACTTCCTCAATCAAGCGAATGCCGCTGCCTTCGTAAAGGTCCTCCAGTTGCTCAAAGACTTCTTGAAGCTCACGTCCGGCACCTGCGGTCCAGATGACATCCTTCATGCAGCTTTCTGGCGGCTGATGATACGGCTTTTGAGATCATCCCAACTGATCCCGCTGTCAGGATCGCTCCGGAATTCTTCCAAACGCTGCCGGACCGTTTCACGCAGGGCCGGATTCCGCTCCGCATCCAGCAACGCATCCATGCATAACTCTTCGGAGAGCTGCAGCTTATCTTCAGCACTCAGCGAATGGAGGGCGGGATGTTGCTCAATAACCATGAGGCGTAAGTTATAAGGTGATGGATCGTGCTCAAGGAGGGATTTGGAGTCAGCCAACAGTGAATTCGAGCCGGGTCGTCTCAAACTCCTCGATGGGGAAGGCGTAGTGAAAGCCATCCATCTCCATATAGACCTTGCCATTGAGTATCCCATAGACGGTCCCGGCGTGCGGGCCTTCCGAGCCGATCACTGTGTAGTCTGGCAACTCCACATAAACCGTCCGCCATTTTGTTTGAGGAGTGATTTGCCGCTCTTTGCCGACCTGCTCAGGAACAAAAGCAATGTACCGATACTGTGCCCCCGCTCCTGTAGTCTCATCCTGGGTGAGCACTTCACCGGTTGCAGGGTTGAAGAAGATTTGGGACTGTGCACTGCCTACTCCCTCTTCACATTGGGCATTCAGGCTCTCTCCCCTAGCCTTTTCCTGTCCGGCCACGGTCAGGATGTAGCGTGAAGCCGTGCGGAAAGTGTAGTCGTTGTCACCCACATGGATTTGCTCGCCCAAGAGGAGCCGAATGGACATACCCAAGCCTAGATTCACCGGACGCAGCTTGGAAGCGTCCGTCCCGAAATACTCGGATTTCGGCAGTTGGATACTTTTGCTCTCGAAGGTCGGATGTCCGCTAACCCGGTGCTTGGCGTTCTGGGCAGAAAACTCTGCCTTGCGCTTCTCGATGCCCATTCGTTGAAGCTCCAACCGCCTGTTGCTCTCTTCCAACGTTTCAATAGCCGGATAAACTTTGCCAATCGGTGTATCGATGGGCTCTCCACGCACGACTGCTTGGTTTGATCGGCACGATGCCAATGCAAAACAGAACAGGATTAGAAACAGGCGATTCATAGAGGAGGCAAAATCACTTCCCCAACAACTTCTCCAACTCCTCCACCGTCGTCACCGGTGCTTGGCAGGTGAAGTTTTGGCAGAGGTAGGCGGCGGGTTGGCCGTTGAGGGGTTTCATGCCGGCGAGGGCTTCGTTGTGCTCGGCGAGCCACTTTTGGGCTTCGCTGCCGTCGGCGTGGAGGATGGCTGCGTTCGGCAAAAACTGGCGGTGGAGGTGTTTGGCGAGCTTTTGGAAATCAGGAGCAGATTTGTCGCCGGCGAGGACGATTTGGGTTTTGCCGCGATGGAGGAGGTCGAAGGCCATCGACATGACGGGGACGGCGGAGGCGCTGCTTTGGAGCGTGTTGCCAAAGAGGGCGAAGATCTTCTCGGCCTGCGCTTTGTAGCTGTCTTTCGCGAGGAGGGCGCTGAGGCGGACGAGGTTGAGCGCGGCGAGGGAGTTTGGGGAGGGCTCGGCGCCGTCGTAGTCTTCTTTGATGCGCAGGACGCTGTTCGGCATGTCGGTGTGGACGCTGAAGTAGCCGCCGTTTTGGGTATCGAGGAACTGCGCGTCCATCTCGCTCTGCAAGGCGACGGCCCACTGGAGCCATTTCACGTCGAAGGTGGCCTCGTAGAGGTCGAGCAGGCCGTGGATGAGGCAGGCGTGGTCGATGGAGAAGGCCTTCGGGCCGCGCTGGCCTTCGCGCCAGGAGCGGTGCAGCTCTTTGCCGGGTGTGGTGCAAAGTTGATCGTGGATGAACTGCGCGGCCTGGGTGGCGAGCGTGATCATTTCGGCATCGCCGAGCGCCGCACCGCAGCGGGCGAGGCCGGCGATGGTGAGGCCGTTCCAGGCGGTGATGATTTTGTCATCGCGATGCGGGCGCGGGCGTTTGTTGCGAGCCTCGGTGAGCTTGTCGATGGCGGCGTCGATGATCGTTTTGACCTCCTCTGCGCTCTTCTTGAAATATTCGCCGGTCTTTTTGAAGGAGACGGCGCGGTAGAGGGTGTTGAGGCCCTTCAATTCGCCGTGCGGATCGCTCTCGGGTCGCGCGTTGCCATCGCGGCGGGCACCGTAGGCGTAGCGGAAGATGTTGCCGTGCTCCTTGCCGAGGATCTCATCGATCTCGGCAGCTTTCCAGACGTAGAAGGCGCCTTCCGTTTTGTGCGCGGCATCGGCAGCGGCGAGGCTGTCGGCGTCCTCGGCGGAGAAGAAGCCGCCGTCGGCGTGGCGGAGGTCGCGTTTCAAATAGGCGACGGTGCTGCGGATGATGGTTTCAAAGAGCGCGTTGCCCTCGGTGAGCTTCCATGCGTCAATGTAGGCGCTGAGGAGCTGGCCCTGGTCGTAGAGCATCTTTTCGTAGTGCGGGATGTGCCAATAGGCATCGACGCTGTAGCGATGGAAGCCGCCGCCAAGATGGTCGCGCATGCCGCCATTGGC
>JBKCXA010000449.1:0-2286 GCA_046316935.1 Prosthecobacter sp. | reverse complement strand
CGATTACCAAATGCAGCCCGGCAAGGTGCCGGAGGGTGTGGCGGAGTCGTGTGCTCATGGCGCACATTTGCATCCCATCTACTCGCCGAGCGGAAAAGTAGTCACGGGCAATCATCAAGCCGATCATCCGTGGCAGCGCGGTGTGTGGATCGGGTGGACAAAAACGGAGTTCGGCGATTCGCATCCTGATTTCTGGAACATGGGCGAGGACGGCAAAATCGCGGCCGAAGTGCGCTTCGAAAAACTCGTTCAACTCACGAAATGCGGTTTCATCAGTCAGCATGTGTTTCTCGATCACAGTCACACGCCCGATGAAAAAGTGCTGAATGAGACTTGGGAGGTCGCGGTGTCGCAAAAGACGCTCGATGGCACGCTCGCGAACATCATCGACCTCACTAGCACACAGACCTGCGCGGGCGAAAAGCCGCTCAAACTACCCAAATACCACTACGGTGGTCTCGGCGTGCGTGGGAACCCGCTTTGGAATCCTGTCGATGCCGTCACCATGATCACCAGCGAAGGACATGATCGCAAATCGGGTGATAACACCAAGGCGAAGTGGGTTCACCTCGGTGGCGAGGTCGATGGCATGGCCACCGGCATCGCCGTGCTCATTCATCCCTCGAATTTCCGCTTTCCGCAGCCGCTGCGGTTGAATCCGAAGAACCCGCAGCTTTGTGTCGCTCCCTCACAGGATGGTGATTGGGCCATCGAACCCGGTAAACCGTATGTCTCCAAATACCGCCTCCTCGTTTTCGATGGCAAACCGGACGCGAAGTGGCTCGAAGCGCAGTGGAAGAATTATTCGACTGCGCCATGAAACCCGGCGCTGCATCGGAGTCCGCGCTTTGCGAGCTTTTTGACCTGCTACCGGAGGTGCAGGCCTGGATCAAGGATGCCAGGCATCGCTACCTGTGGGTCAACCGTGCCTTTTTGCTCAACTACGGCCTGCATCGGCTCGACGAGGTGTTGGGGAAGACGGATCACGATCTCTCGCCACCGCATCTCGCGGCGCAATTCCTCGCTGGAGACGAGGCGGTGCTCGCCGGGCAGACGGTGCAGGGTCGCCTGGAGTTGATCGGACGTTTCGACCACACGGCCTCGTGGAGCTTCACCACGAAGCGCCAGGTGCGCGATGCGAAAGGCCGCGCCATCGGCACCACGGGCATCACGCGTGTGCTGGATGCCGCGCAGATTGATCAGCGCGAGGACATCCGCCTCGGCGTGGTCATTTCCATGATGACGCAGCGGCTGGGCAGGGCGGTGACGAATGCGGAGATGGCGAAGGCCGCCGGCATGTCATCGCGGGCCTTCGAGCGGGCCTTTGTGCGTGAATACGGCCTGCCGCCGCAGCAATACCTCAAACGCCTGCGCATCCAGACTGCTTGTCGCCTGCTGGTGGACACGCGTGAATCGATTGCCGCTATCGCGCAGCGCTGCGGTTTCGCGGATCAAAGCCACCTCACGCGCGAATTTCGCCGCGTCACGGGCTCCACGCCATCGGCTTACCGCGCCGAATACGCCGCCGCGAATGTTCCAAGCGCTGCCGCTTCTGTTCTATCCAAAAGGAAACGAAAAAGATAGCCTCGGAGCACCATGAAGCTCCAACCCGGCTCCACTCTCATCACCAATGGTCAGCTTATCGACGGCACAGGCTCTGCCCCCGTCCCGAATGCCGCCGTCATCGTCACCGATGGCCTCATCACCTATGCCGGACCTGCCGCCGAGGCACCGCCAGCACCCGATGCCCGCGTGATCGACGCAAAGGGCGGCACCATCATGCCGGGGCTCATTGAGGCGCACATTCATCTGACCTACTTCAATGTCACCGAGCTGCAGGACCTCGACATCAAGTTCCCCGTCGAATACGTCACGCTGCAATCGGCGGTGAATGCGAAGACGGCGCTCGAATGTGGCTACACCTCGGCTCGTAGCGGCGGGTGCCTGCACAACATCGACGTGTGGATGAAAAAGGCCATCGAGGAAGACATGATCCCCGGTCCGCGACTCAGCGCCAGCGGCCGCGAGATCTGCGGCGCGGGCGGTTTGATGGATTGGAACCCGGATTACCGGAAAATCGGCATGGAAGGCATTGTCTTCATCGTGAACGGCCCCGAGCAGGCCCGCACCGCGGTGAGAAAACTCGTCAAAGACGGCATCGAGTGGGTGAAAACCTATCCCACCGGCGATGCGGCCTCTCCCGACATCAATGACCATCACACGCTGTGCATGACCTTTGATGAAATGCATGCCGTCGTGGCCACCGCGCACAATCACGGCCTCAAA
>JBKCXA010000448.1:0-2591 GCA_046316935.1 Prosthecobacter sp. | reverse complement strand
GAGATGCGCGGTGAGGTTTTTGACGGTGTGCGGTTGCCATTTGCCCGGCCATTTCCAAAAGGACATCGCTCGTGAACCACCCTGCCAGATGGTGGCTTTGCAGCCTCTCATGCCTGCATTGAAGACTTCGAGACCGTGGGTGCCGCCGTTGTCGTTCATCCAGACGATGATCGTGTCTTTCTCAAGGCCGCGATCCTTCAAATGCTTCGTGATGCGGCCAAGGTTGTAGTCGAGATTGGCCACCATGCCGAGGAAGTCGGCCTCCTCGGGGTCCACTTTGCCCACAAACGGCTCTTTGAAGGCATCAGGAGCTTTCACAGGCGCATGGGGCGAGTAAGTGGCGAGGTAGCAGAAGAAGGGCGAGCCTTTCGCGTCGTCGATGAAGGCCATCGCCTCGTCAAAGAGCAGGTCTTCGCGATAGCCGGTGCGTTTTTCGCGCACGCGATTGCGGATGATGATGGGATCGAAGTGAACCGTGGCCGCGCCCGCGTTGGTGGAGTTCCAGTCAAAGCCACGGTTCGTCGGGTTGTATGGCCCGTCATTGCCGAGATGCCATTTGCCGATGAAGCCGGTGCGATATCCGGCGGACTTGAGCAGTTGCGGCAAAATCGTGGCTCCCAAGTCCAAGTGCTCACGCGGCTCGGTGGTGTGCGTGACACCGCTGCGTAACTCATGCATGCCTGTCATCAGCGCGGCGCGTGTGGGTGAGCAGGATGGGCTGACGTAGAAGTTTTGAAAGCGCACGCTCTGGTCGTGCAGCGCGTCTTGATGCGGTGTTTTCAACAACGGATGCCCATGACGCGCGACATCGCCGTAGCCTTGGTCGTCGGTGAGGATGAAGAGGATGTTGGGCGGCTTTGCGGCGCTGGCATGCATTGCAAGGAGCCAGAGGACTGCGAGGACGTGCTTCATAAGGTGGCCGGAGCTAGCGAATGACTTTCAAACGATCGACGAGGAACTTCACCGTGCTATCCACGATGGCGTCGATACCCGGTTCAATGGCACCACCAGCTTCGCGCCAGTTGTGACCGGCGTTTTTGACGACGATGATCTCCACGGGCGCTTTTGCGGCTTTGGCTTTCTCTTGCATGTGCAGGGCGTGTTTCACCGGGATGGTGGTGTCCTTGTCGCCCTGAATCATGAGCAAGGGCGGGCTGGCGGGGCTGAGATACTGCACGGGACTCATTTCGCGATAGAGCGTGGGCTGATCCTTCGGATCGGTGCCGGGCTTGAGGATGCGGGGGCCGAAACGGTCACGTGCGCCTTCGGCGTTGAAGAGTTCGGGCTTCTGAAAGTCGCAGGGGCCATACCAGGAGACACCAGCGATCATGCGGTAAGTCGCACCAGCCAGCGATGGATCGCCGGGGAGACTCGTTGGCGATGAAAGCAGCAGCATCTGCGCGATGTGTCCACCGGCGGAATCGCCATGCACAAAGCATCGCATGGGATCGAGGCCGAGCGTGGCGCTGTTCTTGGCGAGGTAGCGAATGGCGTCCTTCGCATCGACAACGCAGTCGCGCATGGCGACGCTGCCTTCGGGCTTCCAGAGCCGGTAATTCACCGCCGCAACTGCGAAGCCTGCATCGAGCCATTTGAGGTGAACGTCTGAGAATGCACCAAACGCGATGTTTTGCTTGCTCCCGGTGGTCCAACCGCCGCCGTGTGTGTAGATGATGATGGGCAGCTTGGTGGTGGAGCGTTTCTCCGGGTAGTAGAGATCGAGATAGAGGTCTTCTTCGGCTGTCTTTTTGTAGAGCAGGTTGAGCTTCTGCTCGCCTTTGGATGAGAGAGTCGGGACGGTGACTTTTGACAGTTCCTCCAAGCTTAGCGAGTCATTGCGATTCATGTCGGAGCGGCCATAGAGACGCCATTGCTGGAACTCGGCCTTCTCGATGGAGCCGTTGTTGTCCTTGTCCCAGCTAGCGAGCAATCGCCGAGCAAACACAGGACCATAGGCACCTTTGGACAAGTCCTCCGCATGGGTGGCAGTTAAGGCGAGGAGGAGTAGATGGATGATGCGGCGCTTTGGAATCATGGCGTTCGATAGGAGCGTGGCGGGGAGGTGAAAGTCAGCCGAAGTGACTGCGCAGCATCGCGAGACTCTTCGGCACAGCGGTGAGCGGGTCTTCCTTGCCTTCCATTTCGAGCGAGATGTAGCCCCGATAGCCGGACTCGCGCATGATCGAAGCGATGCGGGCATAGTCGAGGTCCAGCGAATACCAAAGGCCGCCACCGTGATACGTTTTCGCCTGGAGCAGCACCGTGCGCGGGGCGAGCTGCTTCAGGCGGTCATACGGGTCTTCGAGGAAGTTTCCGGTGTCGAGTGTGACCTGGAGCCACGGGCTGTTGACTGCATTCACCACCTTCAGCACGCCCTCTGGCGTGGTGCCCAGGCCCCAGTGATTTTCCAACCCCATGATCACGCCGCGCTTCTCCGCCTCCGGCACCAGTTTTTCAAAACTGTTGATGATCCACTTGTAACCCTCCTCGTCCGTGTGGCCATCGAGACGCGGTTCGATGCCGCGATTGGCCATCAACTCGTCAAAGCTCTTG
This sequence comes from Prosthecobacter sp., assembly GCA_046316935.1. Taxonomy (GTDB): domain Bacteria; phylum Verrucomicrobiota; class Verrucomicrobiia; order Verrucomicrobiales; family Verrucomicrobiaceae; genus Prosthecobacter. Next base: position 38 of record JBKCXA010000448.1, on the reverse strand, counting down.
CTCGTGCCCCAGCGCCCGGTGTTGACGCGGATCGTGGG
>JBKCXA010000447.1:0-2216 GCA_046316935.1 Prosthecobacter sp. | reverse complement strand
CCACTACACCAAACCCGGCTACGAACTCCTCGGCCGCCGTTTCGTGCGTCAGGCAAAGGCGCTCATCGAAGGCCAGAAGCCGGCGGAGAATGGGCGGCCGTCGTGATCGACAGATTGAATATCGAACATCGAACAAGGAATCTCGAATTTCGAAGGACTGACGCTTCGCGAATTGGATAGCGTTTGGGAATGACGGAGGGGCGGGATTTTGGCAGGATGGTGGTCCTATGAATACAGATTCAAAGACCAAGACCTATGATTTGGAAGAACGCCTGATCGACTTCGCGGTGCGCGTGATCACCGTGGTGGAAGCATTGCCTGACACCAAGGCAGGACGGCATATCGCAGGCCAGTTGGTGAGATCGGGAACGTCGCCCGCTCCAAACTACGGCGAAGCTCAGAGTGCTGAGTCCGTGGATGATTTTGTCCATAAACTCAAAGTCGCTCTCAAAGAACTGCGGGAGACCAACATCTGGCTCAAAATCATCAAGAAGAAGCCGCTTTGTTCACCCAAGAAACTCGAATCGCTGATTCAAGAGTGCAACGAGCTCATAGCCATCTTCGTGAAGAGCATTCAGACCGCCAAACGCAACTCCGGCAAGCGTTGAACTCACCCAGCCATTCTGGACTTCGTCATTCTGAAATCCTTGTTCGATATTCGATATTCAGCCCCCGGGTTCCCGCCGCTCATTTCGTTGAGAAGTCGCGCTGTTCCCTTCGTTAAGGCCGCTCCCACCATGAAATCGCTCCTCGCTGCTAGTTTTGCCCTTGTTGCCGCCGCCGCGTTTGCCGCGCCGCCGAAGTTCAATGTGCTTCACATCGTCTCGGATGACTTGAACACCTCTCTCGGCTGCTACGGGCATGCGCAGGTGAAATCACCGCACATCGACAAGCTCGCGGCCACCGGCGTGCGCTTTGAAAAAGCCTATTGCCAGTATCCACTGTGCAATCCGAGCCGCGCGTCCTTCATGACCGGCATGCGCCCGGGCAGCACGAAGGTGTATGAAAACAGCACGCACTTCCGCAAAGCCCTGCCCGACGTGCTGAGCATCCCGCAGACGTTTTCGAAGGCAGGCGCGTTCGCGGCCCGCGTCGGCAAACTTTACCACTACGGCGTGCCGACGCAGATCGGCACCAGCGGTCTCGATGACGAGCCGTCGTGGCAGCAGGTCGTGAATCCCATCGGTCATGACAAGAAAGTCGAGGACCAGATCCACACGCTCACGCCGGGGCAGTTCGGCGGCACGCTGAGCTGGTTCAACGATCCCTCCGAGGAGCCGCAAACCGATGCGATTGGCGCCGCAGAGGCCATCAAGCTGCTCGAAGCGAAGAAGGACGGTCCGTTTTACCTCGCGGTCGGCTTTTACCGTCCTCACACGCCGTATGTCGCCCCGGCGAAGTATTTCGAAGGCTATCCCATCGACAAGATCCAGCTCGCCACCGGCCCGATGAAGGATGCGCCGGGCATGCCGACCGCCGCTTACGCCAGCTACAAGAAAGAGCAGGACCAGCTCACCGACCCGATGCGCAAAGAGATCCTGCAGGCCTACTTTGCCTCCACCACCTTCATGGATGATCAGGTCGGGCAGGTCGTCGCCGCCGTCGAGCGGCTCGGGCTGCGTGAGAAGACGGTCATCGTGTTTCATAGCGACCACGGCTACCACCTCGGCGATCACGGCCTGTGGCAAAAACAAAGCATCTGGGAAAACTCCGCCCGCGTGCCGCTCATCATCAGCGTCCCCGGCAACGCGAACAACGGCAAGAGCTGCCCGCGCCCTGTCGAGCTCATCGACGTGCACGCCACGCTCGCCGATGTGTGCGGCCTGCCTCTTCCTCAAAGCGATGGCGTGAGCCTGAAGCCGCTGCTCGACAATCCGCAGGCCGCCTGGGACAAGCCCGCCTTCACCCAAACGCTGCGCGGCGCACCTCAGGGAACCACCGCGCCGAGCTTTGACCCGAAGAACCTCGAAAAAGGCAAGAAGGCGCAAGGGAAAGGAAAGGGCAAAGGCAAGGCCGGTGCCTTCCTCGGCCTAAGCGTGCGCACCGAGCAGTTCCGCTACACCGAGTGGGACGAAGGCCGCCAAGGCGCGACGCTCTTCGATATGCAAAACGATCCGCAAGAGTCCAAAGACCTCTCCAAAGACCCCGCGCACGCCGAAACCGTCGCGAAGATGAAGGCGATGCTCGCTGGGCTGAAGAAGTGACAAGCTCCGCAA
>JBKCXA010000446.1:0-17624 GCA_046316935.1 Prosthecobacter sp. | reverse complement strand
CCGTCAGTGCCGGTGCGGCGGCCGATACCGCCATCACCGCTCTGGCCAGTTATGCCACTGACTTGTATGCGACAGGTAACAACACCGACATCACCCTCGCCGCTGCCAACACTGGAGCTGCCACGCTGAACAACTCCTTCCGCTTCAATGCCAATCAGGCCACGACTCTGACTTTGGGTGCTGCTTTTGGCGTCCAAGGAACAGCTGTCGGCCTGCAGTCCGGTGGTATCCTCGTCACTTCGAATGTGGGGGCTTTTGACACGGTCATCACGGGCGCCGCGCTGCAAAACGCAGCTTCCACCGTGAACTTGGAGACTTTCATCCACCAGCATAACACCGCCGGGGTGCTCGAAATCAATTCAGTGATCCAGAACAACACCCTCGCCACCGCGCAAGGCCTCACCAAAACAGGGGCGGGCAAGCTCATCCTCTCCGGCCTGAACACCTTCAGCGGCAACGTCAACCTCTTCGAGGGTGAAATCCAGGTTGGTGGCACCGCCGCCGCCCCTACCACGGCCACCAACGCCTTCCTCAGCGGATCAGGCCTCGCTTCGGGCAACAGTGCCGCCGGCTGGCAGCTCGCCGAGGGCACCACCCTGCGCTTCCTCACCACCAACACGGCCATCTACAACACCCCCGGCTTCAATGGCGAGGGCAAGATCATCCTCGATTCCGGCAACCAGAGCGTCATCCTCTTTGATGACGACAACGGTAGTTGGAACGGCGATCTCGACTTCAAGGGCGGCACCATTCGCGTGGGCAACCAGGCCAACGCGCTCGGCGGTGTCCGCGGCCTGCTGAACATCGATGGCAGCGTCAATTTCCTCTACACTGCGGGCGTCACCAACAACAAGATCACCAGCTATGCCCAGGGCAGCACGGTCAACTTCCAGAATAACACCACCACCTCCACCGGCACCTGGTCCGGTCGCCAGCAGTTCAACAACTCCACCACCGGTGGCCTGAACTTCAACATCCCCGTCTCCACCGGCAACGGCGACATCATCGGCCTCAACATCACCGGCGTCATCTACGGCAGCAACGGCTTCACCAAGTCCGGCAACGGCATCCTGCAGATCAGCGCCACCAACTTCACCGATGTCTATGATGGCTACACCGGCATCAACGACACCCCCTCGCTCTCCGGCCAGATCGCCGTCAATGCGGGTGCCCTTTACGTCGGCGGCGCTCGCGCCCTCGGTGCCCATGGCGCTGGCAATGAGGTGATCGTGGCCTCCGGTGCCTCCCTCGACCTTCGCGGCCAGGCCCTGAACTACGGTGACGACAGCGATACCGTCCGCAAACTGATTGAAATCAGCGGCACCGGCCTCGTCAACGTGCAGGGCAACAGCACGGGCGCTCTCCGCAACACCAGTGGAACTGGCCAGACGGCCCATGTGAAGCTCAACGCCGACTCGCTCATCAACACCGGCGGCCAGGTGAACGCCTCTGCCCTTATCATCGGCACCTTTGACAGCAACCTGAGCAACGCCAACAGCTTGACCGGTGCTTTCACCCGCAATGCCCCCGTCATTGATGGTGGCGGCTTCAACCTTACCATTCAGGGCGGTCGTGTGGCCACGGACAACTTCGTCATCGCAGATCCCTCCTTCTCGAGCGCTCTGGGCAGCCTGATCATCCGGGAAGGTGGCAGCCGCCTCCGTCATGAGGTCACGGCCAATATCGGCGGCGCGGCTGGAGTCGGCGTCACGGCTGCCAATATCACCGGCGGCATCGAAATCGGCTACGGCGGCCTGACCGCTGCCGATCTCACCGGTGCGCAGGTTGGCGGTCAGGGGAACACCACCTCCATCCTCGGTGGCAATGTCGGCGCCCGCTTCCTGTTTGAGAACTGGTATGGCACGACGCACACCGTGAATCTCACCATGAACGGCGCTCTCGCCGCTACCGCCACGGGCACCCCGGGCGGCGCCCGCAGCCTCGCCGGCGGCCAGAACTACCTCCAGACCGACTTCTTCACCATCCCGGATGGCACCACCTACCTCAACGGCACCCTCAGCCTGACCGGCACGGCCAATCGCAACCTCATCATCAACGACTCCGTCGGCAATTACTCCGTCGTCGAGCAGGGCAACCTCACCGTCTCCCCGGCCACCAAGCTGGTCTTCGGCGGCGTGGCCTCCGGCACCGGCGGCTTCTCCAAGCAGGGTGCAGGTGATGTTCGCTTCACCGCCAACAACACCTTCCAGGGCGATGTGAACGTGCTGCGCTTTGGCTTTAGTTCGTCACCGTTTGAGAGCCACACTTACAAGATCAACGGCGTGGACTACGCCACCAATGGTCTTGGCGAAGGCTGGGCCGAGTGGTCCCTGACCCTCAACGGTGCCAACGGTGCCTTCTCCGACGTCGGCAACATCAACCTCCAGCGCCGCGGTATGCTCACCCTGGACAACACCGGCCGTCTCAATGCCACCTCCGGTGTCGTCGGTGCCAACAACAACGACCGTATCGCCGATGACGCCGTCATCAACTTGGAGCACGGCTGGTTCCGCATCAATGCCGGTTCCGTCGCCAACACCGAAGTCCTCGGCACCGTCAATGTCAATGCAGGTACCAACATCGTGGACCTCTACGGCACCGATGGCGCCAACGTGAACAACATTCTGACCATCGGCACCCTCAACCGCACCGCCGGTGGTACCATCCGCATCACCAATTTGGACGCCACCTCCACCTTCGCCAGCGCTGCCGGACCCAGCGACAGCGCCCAGTTGGCACTCACCACCCTCGGTGCCGGTGCCGCCCTCAGCGGCGGCGGCAGCGCGGCCAACTCCACGACCATGAGCATCGCCCAGGGTGTCTTCGGCGGCAATGCACCCATCGATCTCACCACCGACTTCCGCGTCCTCGGCTTCAACAACGGCAACGCCACCGACCTCTGGAACCAGCAGCGCAACGTCCAGTTCGCCACTGGCAGCCACTTCATGACCCTGGACGGCGGCTTCCTGCGTCCTCTGGACAATGACGAATACTTCACCGCCCCCACCGGCGTGATCAACTCCACCACCCTCGGCAACACGAACCAGAACGTGAACCTCAGTGATGTCGTCACCATCATGAGCCAGGACAGCACCATCAATGCCCTCCGATTCGGTGCCCTCACCGACCATGACGGCACCGGTGCCACCGGCCTCATCGATCACCACGGCATCTTCCTCTATGTGGACGGCACACTGAAGATCAATTCCGGCATGATCAGCAGCGCCTACTGGACCGTGGGCAATACCTCCAGCGCCACCACCCAGATCCACGGCGGTGCCCTCGACTTCAATGGCAAGGAAGCCCTCATCAACAACCAGAACGCCTACTACCGCACGACGGACGGCACCATTCAGGGGGGCGACTTCAACATCGCCTCCGCCATTACCAACGCCACCGGCCTGACCAAGACCGGCTTCCAGCGCGTCAACCTCCTCGGTGCGAACACCTACACCGGTCTCACCACGATCACCGAGGGGGTCCTCGATGGCCGTCACGGTCGCACTTCCTTTGGCGTGGGCGGCGTGGGCAACGGCATCGTCGTCCTTGGCAATGGTGAGCTCCGCACCAACAACGGCATCAGTGTCGGCACCGCAGCCGCCCGCGAGGACATCTACGTCGGCATCCTGGCCGGTGAGCAGCAGGTCATGCGTGTGGAGTCTGACCTCACCCAGTGGTTCTCGAATGTCACCATTGATAACGTGGACGCCGCGGGCCACCCGATCTTCACGCCCCGCATCCGCACGGACAACAATGCCACCAGCATCATCATGGGCGACATCGCCGGTGGTGATACCCTGATCTCCAACGATGTGCTCGCCATCGACTCCCGCGTGGTTCAGTTCGACTCGACCGGCAACAACGTCTTCATCATGCGCGGCCAGTTTGGTGACCGCTACGTCGGCGGCGTGGCTGCTCCGATCGCCGATCCGATCTCTCTACTGCCCACGGTCGCCGGTGTCCGCACCAATGAAAACGAAGTGCTCCGCGTGAACCTCGCGGGTGGCAGCGACGAGACCAACCTCATCCTCGACCGCAATTACAATGCGGCAGGCCGTCTCACCATTGTCCGCGGCACCCTCATCGCCAACTACGATCCTGCGGCGCCTGACGGTGCTGGCTTCTGGACCGCCACGGCCCTCAGCAAGATCCCGAACGCGGACTCCCTCACCACCGCCTTCAACGTCAATGGTCAAACCAGCCAACAGGGCTTCATCCTCGGCACCACCGGCAACACCTACGGCGCGGTCATGCTCGCCCGCCCCAACCAGGTCTTCAACATGGCCTCCTGGCAGACCTTGGGAACGGGTGCCAAGCACATCGGCGGCCTGAATCAGTCCGGCACAGTCACTTTCGGTGATGGCACAGGCACCCTGCAGCATGGTGACAACGGAGGAACCACGGGCGCGGGGGCAGTCGGCAACCTTTACGCGACGGATGGTGGCACGGTTGTCTTCCAGCAGCGCATGGTGGGCAACATCGGCACCATCGCCAATCAGGTCTTCGGATTCCTCAAATCAGGCCGCGGCACGGTTGAATTGCGGGCTTCAACAGCAGGGGCGGCCACTTCCGCGCCGGTGCTGGGGGGCGGCACCTTGATCTTGAATCACTCCGGTGGCACTCCTTCTGCGCTGGTTGGCAATACCAACATCCGTTTCGATGGCGGCACCCTCATCTCTCTGGCCTCAAGTGCGGCCAACACCACCGCCTCCTTGGCAACGGCCGACGCCGCCGGTCGCATTTTGGAATTCAGCATCGGCGGCAACGAAATCGTCGCCCGCACCACCAACACCGGCACGGCCCGCAACATGATCCTCAACATGGGCAACGCCAACGCCAACGGCACCACGCCAGCCTCCAACTTCCTCCGCGGCCTCGGCGCCACGGCCAACTTGGTCGAGGACAACGCCGCCGGGGGCACCGCCCAGATCACCCTGAACTTCAACGCCACCACCACGGCGGCGGTGAAGAACCAGGTCATCCCTTGGGCCACCTTCGGCACCCTCAGCCGCACCGCCACCGACTTCGCCATGTCCGATGCCGGTAACAGCAACGATGTCCGCGCCTACACCCGCGCTCTGGACGAATATCAGAACAACGTCGCCTCCTGGGCTGCCAACTGGGACGTGTCTGAAAACGGCGGTGCTGGCTTCAGCGGCACCCTAGGCAGCGCGCTAACCCTCAGCACCCTGCGCTTCGACGCCAATGCGGACAGCATCATCAACCTCGGAACGAATGTCCTGACTGTGGCAGGCAACGGTCTTGCTTCCTCCGGTGGCGGCATCCTCGTCAGCAGCAATGTCGGCAGCGCCAACAAGACGATCACCGGCGGGGTAGGCGCGGGCCTCACCACCAGCGGCGGTCGTGTGGAGCTGATGGTTCACCATTACGGCACCGGCAACCTGAACGTCAACGTGCCCATCACCGGCGCGGGCGTCGATCTCGTGATCGCCGGCCCCAGCACCACCAATGCCGCCACCATCGGCACCACAGGCGCGGTGGTCCTTGGTGCCACCAATACTTACGATGGACAGACCTTCATCAATGGCTCGGTCCTGAGCTTCAGCAACGTCAACCAGCTCGGCACCAACGCGACGGCCAACGCCATCGTCATGAATGGCGGCACCCTGCGCTACACGGGCTCCGTTCTCCAGAGCCTCGGCTCCAAGGGAATCGACTTCCAAGGCAATGGCGGAACCATTGATATCACCGACGGCGCGGGCGACCTCTACCTCGATACCGCCATCACTTCGAATGCCCTGTATCGCGGCGACCTCATCAAGGTCGGCGCCGGTACTTTGACCCTCAATGGTGCGCTGGCCGCCTTCGGCACCGCAGGCAACCCCGGCTTCACCGGTCTCATGGATATCCGCCAGGGAACCCTGCGCCTCGCCGTGGACCACGGCAACAACACCGCGGGCAATGAAACTTCGGAATTTACCACCGCCATGGGATCCTCCAACAGCTACATGGACGGCACGATCTTCCGCACTGGCACCAACTTCGCCATCCAGATGGGTAATGCCAACAACGCTGGCGGCTATTCGATCGGAGAATGGCTCACCTTCGAGGGCAATAACTACGTCTCCGTCGGAACTGTCAATTCAGGTGTGGACAACAACACCGCTGACACTGCCGGTGGAACAGAGCTTTCCGCCCCTGTGCCCAATCCGAACAACCGCCGCCCGGTCAATTTGAACGGTGTCAACACCATCAACGGCACCGTTACCTTTGACGTCGTCCCGGGCCAGACTCTCCGCCTAAACAACGCTGGCGTCGGCTACACCACGGGCAGCGGCACCATCATCAAGGACGGCCAGGGCACCATGGTGATCGGCACCAACATCCCCGATTTCACCGGCGCCATCACCATCCTGCAGGGCCGCCTCTATGCCGTGGGACAGGCCGACAACCTTGGCACCGGTTACACGGCGGCCAACGGCAGCAAGGTCATTACCCTCGGTTCCGCGGATCGCCAGGGCATCGCCGAACTCGCCCCGACGAGCGACAACATCGCCGGTGCCACCTTCGAGCTGAACCACAATGTCAACGTGGTTTACAACCCCGCCCAGTCCAAGCGCCTTCTGATTGAGACCTTCGCCAACGGCAGCCAGATCGAGCTCAATGGCAACATCACCCTGAACGACAACTTGAATGTGTATATTAATGATGCGGCGGAAACCGGTGGCAGCACCAACTACGTCAACCTCAACGGCAAGCTCTTAGACGGTGCCACCACCAGCGGCAACCTCGTCTTCTCCTCCGACGACACTGGTAATGCCAATGACAACACCAACGGTCGTGTGAACAACTACCTCGTGCTGAGGAACGACAACAGCGGCTGGACTGGTGACGTGCGCGTCAGCACCCACACCAGCTTTGACCAGGATGAAAACGCCATCCTGCGCCTGGAGGCTGGCAACGCCCTCGGTGCTGCCAATGACGTGGACATGGGCTTCAACTCCATCCTCCAGGTCGGCGGCAACGGCTCCTCCGGCATCTCCGGTGCTACCTCTGGCAACCGCACCATCGGCTCCCTGAGCACCAACGGCGGCACCGGGCCCTTCATCGGCGGCACCGCCGGCGGCACCATGGGTGCCAGCGCCAACGGCACCTCTGTCATCATCGAAAACGCCGCCACCACCGCCGGCACCCTCGTCATCACCCAGAGCACGCCCGCCACCACCGAAGTGCAGTGGAACGCCTACTTCCGCAATGGCACGCTCAACAGCGAGTTCTTGGCCCCCGGCGCCACCCCCGTGGCCTCCGCCGCCCTGAACATCGTCAAAGCCGGCAACGGCTGGGCCACGCTCACCCTCGACAACGACTACACCGGCACCACCACTGTCACTGGCGGTACTCTCCAGGTCGGTCGCAGTGGCGTCGGCGATACGGGCAATGCGACCACGAACGGTGGCCTCACGGCCAACGCGGGAACCACGATCGCCGGCACCGGCCAGATCCATGGTTCCTCGACGATTCTTGGTGGCTTGAAGCCCGGTGACGAAGCCGGTGGCTCCATGGGCACCTTGACCTTCACGGCGGCAACCAACCTGGGAGCCACGTCGGTCACGACTCTTCAGGTCCAGCGTTCCTCCTACACCGCTTTCAATGCGGTTGGATACAATGACTCCGCCTTTGGTAGCTTCTCGGCGGGCCTGACCACAGATACGACCTACAGCCACATGCTCAATGATCCTGTGACCACGGCGCAGCATGATAAGGTCGTGATTAATGGAGCCCTGACTGTGACCAGTGGTGCCAAGATCACCCTCGTCAACAACGGCTACACACCCACCCATGGTGATGTGTTTAACCTTCTCGACTGGTCCACTATCATTGGAACATTCAACGTGGGTGGCACTGCTGATGGCAATGGCAACGGGTTGTTCCGCACGGGGGCTGAAACTGGATTGGACCTCAATCTCTTCGAACTTGGCGGTGCTTTCCGCTGGGATGTCAGCCTCTTCAACACAGCCGGTATCGTGGTTGTCGTCGTGCCTGAGCCTTCCCGTGCGCTGTTCCTCATGTTTGGCCTCCTCGGCCTCATGATGCGCCGCCGCCGCAAAGTGGCCTGATTTGGAGCCCCAGATGGTTTTTACGACGGCATCTTGCGAGAGCGAGATGCCGTTTTTCTTGGTCTGGTGCCCTAAAACTCCCCTCTTGCACCCTCCAGCCCCCTTGCTAAGCGCTGTCGTCCCTGAATGAAACAGGGCTTCGGGAGATTCCCCGGAGATTCCACATGTCAGATCATAAGCACGCATCCAATTGGACCCTTGCCCTCGTGGCATTGGGTGTTGTCTTTGGGGACATCGGCACCAGCCCGCTCTATGCCCTCCGTGAAAGCCTGAACCACGCCAAACCAACTCCTGGCGTGCCTTTGGATGTGCTCGGACCGCTCTCGCTGATGTTCTGGTCCCTGATCGTGATGGTTTGCTTCAAATACCTCGGCTTCATCACCCGTGCCACCAATCAGGGGGAAGGGGGCATGTTCGCCCTGCTCACGCTCTTCCGCTCCGCCAAATGGTCGTTCAAGCCTCAAACCACCGCCGGAGTCGTGCTCAGTGGCATTTTTGGAGCTTGTTTGCTCTACGGTGATGGGATGATTACTCCGGCCATTTCGGTTCTCTCCGCAGTGGAAGGCCTCGCCCTGCTCGATGCGCAAATCGGCACGGGTCTTGCCAATTATGTCGTTCCAATCGCTGCTGTCATCATCTCCGGGTTGTTCTTTGTCCAGAAAAACGGCACCGCCCGAATTGGTGTCGCGTTTGGACCCATCATGGTGCTTTGGTTTCTCACGCTGGCCGTTTTGGGCATCATTAACATCGGTGCCCACCCCGCCGTGTTCTCCGCCCTGTTGCCGCACCATGGCGTGAACTTCCTCCTGCACCACGGCCATGAAAGCTTCGTCATCATGGGCCTTGTCCTCCTCGCCGTGACTGGCTGTGAGGCCATGTATGCGGACATCGGGCACTTTGGAAGGCCTCCGCTCGTGAAAAGCTGGTTCATCATCGTGCTGCCCGCCCTCATGCTGAACTACCTCGGCCAGGGTGCCCTTGTCCTCTCGAATGTCGAGGCCTCGCTGAAACCTGATTACCACCACTTCTTCAGCCTCGTGCCGAAACCGGCGCTCATTCCCGTCATCCTGCTCGCCACGGCCGCCACCATCATCGCCTCCCAGGCCATGATCACTGGGGTTTACTCCCTCACCCAGCAGGCCGTGCAACTCGGCTACCTGCCGCGCCTCAAAATCATCCACACGAATCCCGATGTCCGCGGCCAGATCTACATGCCGCAGGTGAACTATCTCCTCATGATCGCCTGCCTGGCGCTCGTCTTTAACTTCAAATCCTCCACCAACCTCGCCGCTGCCTACGGCCTGTCGGTGGCGCTGGACATGACGTTCACGAGCATCCTGTTCTTCCTCGTCGCCAGCCACGTCTGGAAATGGCCCGTGTGGAAGGCTGCCCTCCCGGTCGTCATCTTCCTTGTCTTCGAACTCGGCTACGTCTCCGGTGGCCTGCTGAAGTTCTTCGACGGTGCTTGGTTTCCCCTCGTTGTCGGTCTCGGCATGTGGATCATCATGAAAACCTGGATGGATGGCCGCCGGGTGCTTTTCCAAGCCATGCAGCGTGGCCGCCTGCCCGTCACTTTCCTGGTCGATGAGATCAAAAAGGACCGCATCATTCGCGTGCCTGGCACCGCGGTCTTCATGTCTGCCTCAGCCGATGGTCTCCCGCTCGCCCTCTTGCATCATTTGAAGCACAACAAGGCGCTCCATCATCAGGTCGTGCTGCTCACCGTTCGTTTCGAGGAAAAGCCCCACGTTGCTGCCGAGGAACGGTTCCAGGTCGAGGAATACCACGACGAGTTCTTCCGCGTCGTGCTTCACTACGGCTTCTCCGAGTCGCCCAACGTCTTCGAAGACCTTTGCCAGGCACTCGAGACCAAGGGCAAGGTCAAACGGGCTGGCATCACCTTCTACCAAAGCCGCGAAGTGCTCCTCACCAACGGCCCGGGCAAAATGGCCCGCTGGCGGAAAAACCTCTTCGTCCTCCTTTCCCGCCTCTCCCGCCCAGCCACCGGCTACTTCGACCTGCCACCACGCCAGGTCATCGAGCTTGGCATCCAGTTGGAGGTGTGATCATCCGAGCACGCCCTTCACCACGTGCCCGTGCACATCCGTGAGCCGGTAGCGACGGCCTTGAAACTTGTAGGTCAGCCGCTCGTGATCAATGCCGAGCAGGTGCATCAGTGTCGCGTGGAAATCGTGAATGTGCAGGCCGTTGGAGGCCACGTTGTAGCCGAACTCATCCGTCTCGCCGTAAACACTGCCCGCCTTGATGCCGCCACCGGCCATCCACGCGCTGAAACAACGCGGATGATGATCCCGGCCGAAGTTCGTGCTGATCTTGCCCTGGCAGTAGTTCGTGCGGCCAAACTCACCGCCCCACACCACCAGCGTGTCATCCAGCAGGCCGCGTTGCTTCAAATCCTTCACCAGCGCCGCGGAGGCCTGATCCGTCTCCTTGCACAGCTTTGGCAAGGCCCCCGGCAGGCCGCCATGATGATCCCAGTCCTGATGGTAGAGCTGGATGAAGCGCACGCCGCGCTCCGCCATGCGCCGCGCCAGCAGGCAGTTCGCGGCAAACGTGCCCGGCGTCTTCACATCCGGTCCGTAGCTGTCCAGCACATGCTGCGGCTCATCCGCGAAATCCGTCGCCTCCGGAATGCTGCTTTGCATGCGATAGGCCATCTCATAGTGGTCGATGCGATTGGAAATCTCCGCGTCCGGAGTGCCCGCTAATTGGTGTTCGTGAAGCTCCTTCAGACGATCCAGCATCAGGCGACGGCTCTTATCATCCACGCCATCCGGATTGCCGAGATAGAGCACCGGGTCCTTTGCCGCGCGGAATAGCACGCCTTGATGTTTGGTCGGTAAAAAACCGCTGCCCCACAGATGCGCCCCGAGCGGCTGGCCGCCCTTGCCCTTCGTGATCAGCACCACAAACGACGGCAGGTTTGCGTTCTCCGCGCCGAGGCCATAGCTCAGCCATGCGCCCATGCTCGGACGACCTGCGATCTGCGACCCGGTCTGAAAAAACGTGACCCCAGGGCCATGATTGATGCTCTCCGTGAACATCGACCGCACCACGCACATCTCGTCCGCGATGCCCGCCGTGTGCGGCAGCAGCTCGCTGAACCAAGCGCCAGCCTGCCCGTGCTGCGTGAACTTGAACGGCGAACCCACCATCGGGATCGATGACTGGTTGCCCGACATGCCCGTCAGCCGCTGCCCGCCACGCACCGAGTCCGGAAGCTGCTCGCCATGGCGCTTGTTCAGCAGCGGCTTGTAATCAAAAAGGTCGAGATGCGAAGGCCCGCCGGACATGAAGAGGTAAATGATCCGCTTCGCCCTCGCGAAATGGTGTGTCCCACCCAGCACCCCGCGATCCACCGCCACGGGGGCGGCACCCGCCTCCTTTGCCAGCATCTCATTCAGCGCCAAGCCGCCGAGCCCGAGGCCAAAGCGGTTCAGCAGCGTGCGGCGGTTGAGGAAGGCGGAGTTCACGGCGGAGATAAAGCATGGCATCAACGGCTTGTGAAGCGCGAGTCTTCCGGCGGGGCGGGGGATGCACTTCCTCCTGTTCAAAACGCCTGCACCTGCTATCCTCCGCGCCCCTATCCTTATGGACCCACTCATCGAACTCCTCCACAACAACTCCCGGCGCTCGCCTGCGGAGCTGGCTCGTCTCCTCGGCATCTCTGAATCCGAAGTCGCCGCCCGCATCGCCGCCGCCGAGGCGGATGGAACGATCCTGGGTTACAGCGCTGTCGTGGACCGTCTCAAGGCGGGGCATCGTGGCGTCACGGCGCTGATCGAGGTGCGCATCACGCCGGAGCGTGACGGCGGCTTTGACCGGTTGGCGAAACGCATCGCGAAGTTCGACCAGGTGCGTGAGTGCTTCCTCATGAGCGGTGGCTATGACCTCGCGGTGATCGTGGAGGGCAAGGACCTGCTCGATGTGGCGAATTTTGTCGCCGAGAAGCTCTCGACGCTCGGCGGCGTGCTTAGCACGGCCACGCGTTTCCAACTGAAGGCTTACAAGGAGGGCGGTTTCCTCGTGAATCCGGGTGATGAAGAAGTGCGGCTCCCTGTGAGCGCGTAAATTTTTGCCGAGGACCCACCAACCATGGATTACGACAGCAAGCTCTGTACCCAGATTCGTGATTTGCCGCGCTCCGGCATCCGCGACTTCTTTGAACTCGTCATCGGCCGCACCGATGTCATTTCCCTCGGCGTCGGCGAGCCGGACAAACCAACTCCGTGGCCGATCCGCGAGGCGGTCATTCGTTCGCTCGAGAAAGGCCAGACGAGCTACACCTCGAACCTCGGCCTCGAGGCCCTCCGCGTCGCCATCAGCGAGTATGTGACGAAGCAATTCCGCGTCACTTACGATCCGAAGACGGAGATCCTCGTCACCGTCGGCGTGTCTGAGGCGCTCGACATCGCCTTCCGCGCCGTTTTGAACCCCGGCGACGAAGTCATCTATCACGAGCCCTGCTACGTCAGCTACTCGCCGAGCATCAAAATGGCCTACGGCGTGCCCGTGGTCGTGCAGACGCGTGAGGAGAACGAGTTCGCGCTCATGGCCGCCGATGTCGAAAAGGCCATCACACCGAAGACCAAGGTCATCGCGATGAATTTCCCCACCAATCCCACCGGCGGCATCATGCCGCACGAGGAGCTGGAAAAGATCGCCGCGCTCGCCGTGAAGCACGACCTGCTCGTTTTCACCGACGAGATCTACAGCGAGCTGCTTTACGATGGCCGCGTGCACAAAAGCATCGTCGAATACCCCGGCATGCGGGAACGCACGGTGCTGCTGCACGGCTTCAGCAAGGCCTTTGCCATGACCGGCTGGCGTCTCGGCTATGCCTGCGCCCCCGCACCGCTGCGTGAGGCGATGATGAAGATTCATCAATACTGCATGCTCTGCGCCCCGATCATGAGCCAGATGGCCGGCATCGAGGCGCTCAAGATGGGTGCCTCCGCGTATGAGGACATGCGTCAAAGTTACGAGCAGCGCCGCAATCTCATCGTCAGCCGCCTCAACGGCATGGGCCTGCACTGCTTCAATCCCGGCGGGGCGTTCTACGTCTTCCCGGACATCCGCAGCACCGGCCTCACCAGCAAAGAATTCGCCATCCAGCTTCTGCAGAAGAAGAGCGTCGCTGTCGTCCCCGGCAGCGCCTTCAGCAGCGCCGGCGAGGGCTTCGTCCGCTGCTGCTATGCCACCGCCCCCGAGCTCATCGCGAAGGCGATGGACCTCATGGAGGAGTTCGTGAACGAGGTGCGGAAGTAGCCCCAGCACCTCCGCAGGCAAGGAAGCCGCCTCGCTGGCGTTGTTCGACACACGCTCATGCACGCCCTCACCCGCCGCCAGATTTTGCAACAAGCCGGAGCCGGCTTCGGCTCTGTCGCGCTGCAATCGCTGCTCGGAGCGGAAGGCGTGCTGTCCTCGACGAATCCGCTCGCTCCGAAAGCGCCGCATTTCGCGCCGAAGGCGAAGTCCGTCATCTTCCTCTTCATGTATGGCGGGCCGTCGCACATTGATCTCTTTGATCCGAAGCCCGAGCTGGAGAAGTGGCATGGCAAGGCCATCCCGGTGTGGAAGAAGGATGACGCTTTCATGGGCGGGAAGACGAAAAACGTCGCCATGAAGAGCTACTACCGCTTTGCGAAGCACGGTCAGGCCGGCATCGACATGGCAGAGACCTTTCCCAATCTCGCCCGGCATGCCGATGACCTCTGCGTGATTCGCAGCATGCACGCGGAGAGCAACAACCACGGCCCCGCCATCTTCCAGATGAACACCGGTTTCATCCTGCCGGGCCGTCCGTGCATGGGATCATGGGCCACCTATGGCCTCGGCAGTGAAAGCGAAAATCTGCCCTCCTTTGTCGTGCTGCTCGATCACCAGGGCGCCCCGGTGAATGGCGCTCTGAACTGGTCGAACGGCTTCATGCCCGCCGCGTATCAGGGCGTGCCCTTCCGCAGCAGCGGCGAGCCCATCGCCTACCTCACGCCGCCGAAAAATGTCTCGCGGGCGCAGCAGCGGGCACGGCTCGATCTGCTGAAGCAATGGAACACCGAATTCGCCGCCGCGAATCCCGCCGAGTCGCAGCTCGCCGCCCGCATCAACACCTATGAACTGGCTTTCCGCATGCAGATGAGCGCCAGCGAGTGCACGGATCTCAGCCGCGAGCCGGAGAGCGTGCGGAAGATGTATGGCCTCGACAACCCGGTGACAGGCCACTTTGGCAAAAACTGCCTGCTCGCCCGTCGCCTCGTCGAGCGGGGCGTGCGCTTCGTGCAGCTCTACAGCGGCGGCAACGAAGGCCCGAAGGCCTGGGATGCCCACGACGACCTCAAAAAGAACCACGACGTCCACTGCGCCGAGACCGATGGCCCCATCGCCGCGCTGCTCGATGATCTGAAGATGAACGGCCTCTTCGACAGCACGCTCGTCGTGTGGGGCGGCGAGTTCGGCCGCTCACCCGTCGCCGAGAACGGCAAGGGCCGCGATCATCATCCGAAGGGCTTCACCATGTGGATGGCCGGTGCCGGCGTGAAAGGCGGTCAGATGTATGGCTCCACCGATGAGTTCGGTTACGCCGCCGTCGAAAACCGCGTCTCCGTCCCCGACCTCCACGCCACGATGCTCCACCTTCTTGGCTTCGATCACGAACAACTCACCTACCGCTTCCAAGGCCGCGACTTCCGGCTCACCGATGTCAGCGGCGAGGTGGTGAGGGCGGTGCTGGCGTAGAACGAGGGCACCATGTTCTCCCGCCTCGGTCGTTGACGCAGTTCGCTTTGCCTCTGCCTCCTTACCAGATCAGCCTTGTTGATGCCGTCAGGTGAGTCCAAAGGAGAGGCGATGAACGCATTCTTCAATGATTTGGGGCGCCAGGTGCTCGCGCAGTGGAAACAGGTGAACTTCTCCTTGGAGAAATTCCCCGCCATCGCCCGCAAGGCGCTCGAAGCACGTCCGCCGAGCCAGCATGTCGAGCTTTCAGAGCTGATGCGGGAGTATCTGCTGAATGATGAGCAGCCGCTCCAGTCCATGTCCGGCTTTGGGCAGCCGGAGCTCATCGCTTACGAGCATCCGCGCTTTTACATCCAACTGCTCTTCTGGCTCGATGGGACGACGGACATTCATCAGCACGAGTTTTCCGGCGCGTTTCACGTGATGCATGGATCCAGCATCCATGCGCACTACACCTTTGAAAACGCCCGCTCCATCACGCCGCACCTGCGCGTGGGAGATGTGCGCATGCGGCAGATCGAGCTGCTCGAAACAGGCCGCACGGTGCCCATCGTATCCGGCTCAGGCTGCATCCACTCCCTCTTCCATCTCGACAGCCCCTCTGTGACCGTCGTGGTGCGCACGCACAATGACCCCGGCACCGGCCCGCAGTTCAATTACCTCCCGCCGCATGTGGCGGTGGACCCCATGCATGCGGACACGCTTACCATGCGGCGGAAGCAATTGCTCGATGTGCTGGAGCAGGGCGATGACCCGGCCTATGCCAGCCTCGTCAAAGAGATGCTCGGCACGCTCGATTTCGAGCGCGGCTTCTACATCCTCCAGCACAGCATGGCCGCCCTGCGGGATCGCGGCGAATGGCAGGCGGCCTTGAAGCTCTTCCGCAAGCGTCACGGCACGCTCGCCGCCGGAGTGCCGCAAACGCTCGAGGAGGGGCTGCGGCGGGATTTGATCAAAAACATGCGCAGCACCATCGCCGCGCCCGAGCACCGCTTCTTCCTCGCCCTGCTCATGAATGCACCCTCGCGAGAGCATCTCCTCACGCTCGTGAAGCGCCGTTACCCGAAGCCCGCGCCGGCGGAAACGGTGATGCGCTGGGCTCAGGAGCTTGCCGTGCTCACCGAGGATGGTGTGGAGATCCTTGATGCCGTCTTCCCGGCCACGCTGGATGCTGAACTCGAGGACCAGCCCGTGATTTTGCTCAGCGCTCTGCGCCACTTCCTAACGGGCGGCTCAAAGCCCCCGCCCGCTCTGCGTGGCCAGCCGCCCGCCGTGCTGGATGAACTCCGCCATGCCTTCACCGCCTCCACGCTGCGCCTGCTGGTGGCCTGAAAGGGAGATGCTCGGGCGCATGATCTCGATCCATTTCTTCAACTAGAACCCCCACATCCGTATCCGGGGCATTCCTGCCCCGTCCGATCTCTGCGGGGCCAGGAATGGCACCGATACGTTTTCAGTGCGATTCGATCCACCGCCGCACTTCGTCGAGGATCTCGGTTTGGCGGCGGAAGAAGAGAAAGTGGTCCTCACCGTCAAAAGCACGCTTGGTGACCTGCATACCGCCTTTTTCGAGCTTCGCGGCGTAGTCATCCACATAGCGCCAAGGCACGCGATCGTCGTTTTGGCCGGAAAGGATGAGCACGGGGCGATTTGTCAGGCGTTTGGCCAAAGAGGCCGGTTGGATGTGATCGTGCAAAACAGCGCTGAGGAGGATGATCGAGGCGAACCGCGGCCCACGGGCCGATTCGGCGAGGCAGACGCCTTTTCCGCCATTCGAGAGGCCCATGAGATGGATGCGCGCGGGATCAATGGCCGCGTGTTTGCCCGCATCGGCGATGGCTGCGGTGATTGCCTCATACGCTCCGCGCTTTTCCCAGTTCCCGAGGCCAAAGCTGGGCGCGATGACCGTGCAGCCGGTCTGATCGGCCACTTTGGACAGGAGCCAGGTGTAGGCTTTGAAGTTCCCGCCGCTGCCGTGCAGGAAAACGAGCGCGGGCGCAGGCTTGGTGCGGTCGAGTTGTGGCGGGATGTAGTGAAAATAGTGTCCGTGACGAAACTCGGCGAAGGTCACCTCGTCATAGATCGCGCCCAAGGCCGAACCACAGGCCGCAAACTCCGCATCACGCTCCATCTCGGCGTAAATGGCGTCGGTCATCGCGGCGAGTTCCTGCTTCTGCTCTTCCGTAAAGAACGGATCGAATTTCATCGCCACCTGATAACCGAGATGAATCTGGTCCATCTCCGGCAGCACGTTCCCGAAGCCGAATCGCGCGTGATGCCACCCGCTATCCGCGTAGCGCGAGTGCATACGCGCGCTTTCCGCCGTGTGACCATCCGGCGCCTGCATCACCAGCCCGGTCCCCATCGACAAACCGAGCCCCAGCAGGCCTTTGCCGAGCCACACCTGCCGCGTGGAGCATCGCTCATCCCCAATGCACCAAAGCAGCGGCCCGCTGCCGATCATGCCTACCGCAAAACCCAGCCCCACTCCGGTCCAAGTGATCGAGCAAACCATCAACACCAACGCCACCGGCACGCAAACCAGCGCCAGCAGCAGCACGGCGGCTTTGAGCAGGGCGAGGGGCGAGGTCATGAAGGTGGAGCCGGATTGGTGAGCAGCCCCAGCGTCCCCAAGGCGGTCATCCGCGTTTGTTTGTCGTGAAAATAAAAATGAGCATCGATGGGGTTTAGCCAGCCGGTCGCGTCCATGATGACGTTGTTGGGGTGAAGATCGAACACATCCACCTCGCCAAGCAACTCGTCGTCAAAGATGAAATTTCCACCCAGAGA
>JBKCXA010000445.1:0-5736 GCA_046316935.1 Prosthecobacter sp. | reverse complement strand
GCGCACGCTCAATGAGTTGAAGCTCAGCGAAAGCACGCTCGTCCTGCTAACCAGCGACAACGGCGGCATGCTGAACCAAGGCGGCCAGCAGGCGTGGAAAGCCGGTCATCGGCTCAATGGCGACCTGCTCGGGTTCAAGTTCGACGCGTGGGAAGGCGGCCACCGCGTGCCGTTCATCGCCCGCTGGCCTGGGAAGATTGAAGCCGGCAGCGTCAGCGACCAACTCATCTGCCAAATCGACCTCCTCAGCACCCTCGCCGCGCTCACCGGCTCCGACACACGCGGCCCAGACAGCGTGAATGTGCTTCCCGCCTTGCTCGGCAAGCCTGAGAAACCTGTGCGTGATCACCTCGTGCTTGCACCGAATCGAAAAGCCAATCTCGCCCTCCGCGAGGGCCCTTGGCTCTACATCGGTGCCCCGAGCGGTGGCGGCTTCGGCGGCACCAAGCCCGGTGACCACGCCCTCGGTGGTGGCGGTGCTTTGAAATTCACCGGTGAGACGAACAGCGACTTCGCCAATGGCAGGCTCAAGCCCGGCGCCCCCAAAGCCCAGCTCTACCATCTCGTGCAAGACACGCGCCAGACCACCAACGTCATCGAAGCGCATCCCGACATCGCCAAACGCATGGCAGAGCATCTCGCTGCGATCCTGCACTGAGACGTCCCTGTTTGCGCCTAAGCTGAATCCGTTTGGGTCATGGAGATGTGATCTGCCAAGCTGGTCGGCTGGCAGGAGCGGGGCGCACCTGGATGAAAGTGGCGTGGCTGGGCAGGAGCAGGGAGGTCTGGTTTTGGGACAGGAGGCTGGCGGTGCCGCTGGGTGTCCAGAAGGGGACTTGAGCGGGCAACTGGGCAAACCAGAAACCGGTGTAGCCGCTGGCTCCCGGGGTGGCATCGCCTTTCCAGAGCTGGATTTGATCGGCGAGGGACTGGCTGGAGGAGGCGAAGAAGCTGCTGGTGGTGAGGCCGGCGGTTTCGGGTGTGAGCGGGATGGGCCACGGATTGGCAAAGAGCTGATAGCCGGTGCTCAGCGGCTGCTGGAAGGCATTGGAGCGGACGTGTCCGGTGGTGATGAAGGGCTGGGCGGGCGTGCTCAGCAGACGGAGCATGACACCGGTGGCGGGCGGAATGATTTTGCTGTCGAGACTGGCGAGCGTGGCATCGCCGGACACCGCCCAGAGTTTCTGCGTGCCGACCTGTGCGAGGTAGTGCGGCTGGAAGGAGCCGTTGACGAGGAAGAGCACCTGGTCGGCGAGGTTGGGGGCGGCTCCGGCGGTGAAGTAGCTCTTGTCAAAGGTGCTGCCGAGAGTGGCGTGGGGGCGGATGATGACGCGAGTGCCTGCGGTGGCGGTAGGTGCCGTGAGGAGTGTGAGGGTATTTGTGCCGATGCTCTGCACGTCGATGCGCTCGCCGGTATCGAACTCGGCGTAGTAGCTCTCGCCGGCGACGGTGAGCGGGCTGAGGGTGACGGTCTCGGCAAAGGTGAGCACCTTGGCGGCGATGATGGAAGGCTTCGCGATGAAGATCGGAGCGCGGGTGATATTGAGGCCGAAGGTTTGCACGCCGGCATTCAGCGGGAGAATCTGGGCCGCGATGGCGTTTCCGATCGCCGTTTGACCGCTGGTGTGGGTGACGCGGAGCCGGATGAGCGCGGGAGCGGCATTCCAAGTGACGCGTGAAAGGCCGGGCGAGGCGGTGGTGACGACGGGAATGAGGCTCGAAGGCGTCCAAGTCTTCAAATCGGTGCTCGTTTCGAGCGAGTAGATGAGATCGGTGATGGTGCTCGGAACCTCGACGACGGCATTGACCTTGCCGGTGGCGGTTTTTTCGAGGCGGAGGCCTTTGGAGGCTTCCTGGATGCCGGTGGTGGCACTGGTGCCGAGGGCGTATTCCATCAGATCAGGCACGTCGTCGCTGTCTTTTGACTGCGCGGTGCCTGCGCGGCCGCTGGCGAGCCATTCGGCATAGGTCGCGGGGTAGGGAGCGAAGGTCATGCCATTCTCGTTGATGCGGAGATTGGCATTGGGAATGGCCTGGAAAGGCACGGTGGCGCTCTGCCACCAGAGGCGGGCCATGGCACCGCCGGTGTTTTCGTAGAATTCCATCACGAAAGGAACGGGCGTGCCAGCGGTGAGGGTGATGGTGGCGTAGTCCCAGGTCTCGCCGTGGTTGGTCCAGTTGTTGATGCGCTGGGTGCCATTGAGCCAGAGACGCACGCCGTCATCACTGCGGGTGACGATGTCGTAAGTGCCGGAGGTGGTGGCGACAATGCAGCCGGTCCAGCGCACGCTAAAACCATCGGCCGGCAATTGCGGATCAGGAGCGCCTGACCAGTCAAACTCGATCTGCGGGTCCACGCGGGAGAAGCGCAGCGTCTCGAAGTTTTTACCGGCGTAGTAGGTGCCGGTGACGCCGTAGTTCACCGCTGGCGGCGTGTAGGTCACGGCGAGTGTGTTGGAAGCAGTGTTGGGGTTGCCTGCGGCATCCTGGGCCACATTGGCGGGCACTTGCACACTGACGGAACCCGCAGTGGTGGGCGTAATGGTGGCGCTCCAAACGGCTCCAGCAGTCGAGAGAGCGGTGACGCTGCCATTGGTGACCACCAACTCGTTCGCGAGCAGGCCGGTGACGACCTCGCTGAAGGTGGCAGTGACGACAAAAGGCGCGGTGACATTGGTCGAAGGCGTCGTGAGGGCCACCGTGGGGCGTGTGGTATCCGTGGAAGTGAAATTCACGCTGAGCGTGTTCGACGCGAGATTGCCGAGCGCGGTGGAATCGGTCGCCATGCCTGCCGCGACGCGCACCGTGACGGCTCCGACGGCGGTGGGTGTGATGCGGAAGGTGTAGGTGGTGCCGCTGCCGGTGAAATTCGACAGCGTGCCATTCGTGACGGTGACATCGCTGGCGATGAAATTCGTCGTCGTGGCATTGAAGGTCGCGGTGACGGTGAAGGGCGCGGTGACAGTCAATGCGGGCGTGGTGAGTGCCACGGTGAAGGGCAGGGGAGCGGTCGCTGGTTGGGAGTCGATGCTTTGGACGAAGGCAGTGAGATTGCTCAGATCGGTCGCGGTGAGCGAAACACCAGCATGAGCCGTGATGGCGGCGGAGAGCGTGGCGGCGCTGCCATCGTGAAGATACGGCGCGGTAGCCCAAGTGCCGCGAAGCGTGGGTACATCAATGCCGGTGAGCGTGCCGTTGAGGCGTTTGCCGCTGGATGGCTTGATGGTGCCGATGTTTTGAAGGGTGTTGTTGGAGAAATTCGTGCCGCTGTGGCAGGCGGCGCAGTTTTGAGCGCGGAAGACCTGCTGGCCTGCGGTGGCGGCGGTGCTCAGAGCGCCCGTGCTGGTGCGTGACGGGCTGTTCGATTCCGTGGTGAGTGACTTCACATAAGCAGCCAGCGCATCGAGATCCGTGCTGCGTCCGGCATTCGGCGTGCCCATCGGCGGATTAGGCGTGCCGGTGGTGATGAGGCCGGTGCCACCTGCGAGGCCGCGGATCTGGCCTTCGAAGTCCTGCACCTCGTCGAAGTTCGCGCTCCAGTGAAGGATGCCATGCGTTCCGTGGCCTTTGAGCGTGATGGTATTGCGCAGACCTTCGCCAAAGCCGGTGAGGTCCCACACGCGGCCGTCGTGCCCGCCGTCGTTGTGGCAGGTGGCGCAGCTCATGTATTCCTGAAGGGCCAGCCGCGGGTCCTTGGCATCATAAAACAGCTTTTTGCCCTGCAGCACCTGCGCGGTGAGTTTTTCGGTCGTGATGCAATTCAGCGTGGCGGTGGTCACCGGGGCTGTGTTGCCTCCTTGAATCACGCTGGCGATGTTGTGGACCGTGACGGTGCGATCCATGAAATTGTGGGCGTAGAGCCGCAGGCCATCCGGCGAGGTCACGAGGCCCTGCGGAGCACGACCGGCGGGGAACCGCAGAATTTCCGTGCGTGACCACGCGTCGAGAATGGCGACATCGCGGCTGGCTTCGAGGGCGGTGAAGACGTACATGCCCCACGGGTCAAACGCGGCGGCGCTGGGCATGCCGGCGTTGTCGATGTCGATGCGGGAGGGCAGATGCTCGGCCTGCGTCACGAGGTCGAGTCGCGACACGATGGCGCGGACGGTGTTTTCGTGGTTGAGCGGCTTGTTGTCGCGGAAAATGCCGCGTTGGATGTTGTCGAGCTTCGATGGGACCCAGGCGGAAAGGCCATCCGGTGAGATGACGGCGGCACCGAGGTAGTTTGGCAGGCCGCGAGAGGACGTTTCGGTATCGGCGGCGGTGCTCGGAGCGAGCAGGATGGTCTTTTCGACGGCCAGCGTGCCGGTGGAGATCACGGTGATCTCACCACCCCTGCCGGTGAGATTGGGTGTGGCGGTGTTTTCACCGGGAACCGGCGGTGAAATGAAGCGCGAGGCATACAATCGGCCGCCATCCGCGGAGATCGAGAGGTGTCGAGGTGGTGAGGTGAGATTGATCGTGGCGCTGGTGGAGCCGTTGGTGATGCTCAGGCGCAGGATGCGGTTTGTGCCTTCGAGCGCTAGCCAGGCACGGGCGGTGCCGGTGTGGAAGACGAGACCGAAAGGACGGCTGCCACGAGCCAGCGTGACCGTGCTCGCGACGGTGAAGGTGCTGGTGTTGATGATGCTGATCGTGCCGCTTTCCGTATTCACCGCCCACAGGCGGCCATTCGGAGCAAAGGCGAGCGCCCGTGGCGAGGTGCCCACATTGATCTCGGCGATGCGAGTCAAGGTGACGGCATCGAAACCGCTCACGCTGTTGTTGTCCGGGTTCACACACCAGATGCGATCATTGCCGGTGGCTAGGTCTTCAAAGGCGATGCTCGATGAAGAAGCGGGGCGTGTGCTGGTGAGCACGGCATGCACGGCCTGGAAGAGCGTGCGGGTGCGAATCACGCCCGTCTCATCGGTGGCGGTGAGCGTCACGGTATAGCGACCCGGCGCAGTGTAGGTCTTCGTGGTGCTTGGATTGGTGCTCCAGGCTGTTTCCGGGCTGCCGTCGCCAAAGTTCCATTTGAAGCGCGGGTTCACGCCATTGCTGGAGGTTGCTGTGAGCGCGATGGCCGTGTTCACGGGCTTTGGCGTGCTGCTCAAAGCACCGAGCGTGAGGCCGGTGGAGACATTCCACACGAATGACGCGGTGCCAGGAGTGCTGATGTTGTCGCTGGCGGAGACGGTGACGTTGTAGCTGCCTGCCACAGTCACGATGCCACTGATGACGCCGGAGCTTGGGGAGATGGTCAAACCGGTCGGAAGGCCTGTGGCATTGAAAGTAAGCGGATCGGCCTCGGGATCGCTGGCGATGATGGGAAGCGAGACGCTGGCATTGAGTAGCGAATTTTGTGTGCCGGGATTCGTGACGACCGGCGATTGATTGCCGCCGAAAGCATGGCGGAGGTCGCGAAGCGTGATGACATCCTCCGGCGAGAGCGGCGCATGATGCAGCGTGACCTCGTCGATGGCTCCCGTGAAGGCTGAAGCTCCGGCGGCATCTGCCGCGCCGATGAGGAAGGGCAGGGCGCTATTCGGCGTGTAGGTGCCGGTGCTCTCAGCGACCTTGATGCCATTCACATAAAGCCGGCGCAGACCGGTGCGTGTGCTGCCACTGGTGCTCGTGGTGCGGCAGGTGGCGGCGAGGTGCGTCCACTGGCCCTGCACGGCATTGGTGCCGGTGAGGATCGTGGACGTGCGAAGCTCCCGCTGGCCTGCGGCATTCACCCAGAGGCCAAAACCA
>JBKCXA010000444.1:0-5835 GCA_046316935.1 Prosthecobacter sp. | reverse complement strand
CGCAGGCCGATGCCGTAGGGCTTCCCTCCGCTGACGCGGTCTTTGACGCGAAGCGTGTGTTCCTTGAGTCCACGCCATGTTTCTTCCCACGATTCACCGCGATGGATGTTCGTGCAGTAACCGAGGTGGATGTCGTGGTTGAGGCGCATGGGGGGATAAAGAGGAAGATAGAAGAGAGAGGATGGAAGAGAAGCGCGACAGCGCTATCGTCTATCGTTTATCGTCTATTCCCGATGCCTTTGAATATCGAATATCGAACAAGGAACTCCGAATGACGAAGAGGGGCGACCACCCGCGGCAGCGCTATCGTCTATCGCCTCGGCGGTCGTCATGAGGGCGGAGGGGATTCGATTCATTTCGTCGGAGCCGCCTTCCATTCCCATTTCTCACCGAAGAATCCAGCATCGGCGATGCCGCCGGGGGCCTGGGAGGTCTTGGGCTTGCTGAGGTCGATCACAGCCCAATCGGGCAGTTTGGGGATCTGGCGGGCGTTGTTGAGGTAGTCGTATTCGCGGTAGGTGAAGCTGCTGTTGAGCACGACATACTTCGCAGGGTTCAGCGGGTTCGGGAAGATCAAAACGGGAGCGTGGCTGCTGGCATCGTAGTCCTTGCCGTTGACCGTCAGCTTGCCCTGCGACCACTGGATGGGCAGCTTGTCGGCGATTTTCGCGAGCACCGCATTGCTGGAGGGATCGCCCCACAGGACGAGGTTGCTGGAGGCGATGTCCGCGTCGTTGACGGCCGTGTCGTCCTTCACCGGCGCATCACCGCGGAACTGGCGGCGCCATTCGAATTGGGCCCGCTCCAGCTCCGCCTTCGTCCAAGCATCCACTTTGTCATTCCATGCGGCCTTGGTGGGCTTCACAAAGACGAACTTGTCCATGAAGGCATCGTCGATGGGGCCGCAGAGGCCGTGCTTTTTCAGCAGCTTGCCCTGGTCCTCCAGTTCGGGACTGAGCGCCTGCTTCCAACGACCTTCCGTGAGACGGAAATGCACGCGCCAGGAGCGGTCGGATCGCGGGCGGGAGACATTGAGCGGCTGGCCTTCGACGATGACCTTCACCTTTTCGAGCGGCCACAGCGTGGAGTGACCGGCGGGCATGTCGAGAGTGAAGGCGGTGATGTTCTGCAACCGCACCGCCACCTCCGTGGGGCTGATGACGCGTGCGTGCAGGCGGGCACGCACCCAGTGCTCCTCCAGAGCGTCGATGACGAGCCAGTGCATCCGGTTGTAGCGCAGGTGCCAGGAGGACAGGTGGACATCCTGCGGCTTGCGGTCGCGACCGAGCGCGCAGATGTCCGCGAGGCGTTTCTCGATCTCGATGAGAGAGTCGGGATGAATTTTGTGGCCCGTCTGCGGACCGATGATGTGCATCAGATCCACCTGCTCGCCGCGCAGCGCCCGCTCCATGATATCGGCCGCCTGCTTCTGCTTATCAATTTCACCGCTGTAGGCGATCGTCGGGCACATTTCGAGGTTCAGCGCATTGTCCGTGGCATCATACCAATGCCAGAGCTTCTTCTGAAACCAGGACGCGTTCGTCACATCCTCGCTCTGAAAGCCGCCGAGGAATTCCGCCGTCTCCGCAAAACCCGCGCCGGGGTTCGCCGCGCACCATTTTTCCGCGTAGTGCACCGCAAACTGCCAGGCCGCCGCGCCACCCATGCTGAAGCCGCGCATCACGATGCGGTCCTCGTCGATGGCATAGAACTTCTTCGCGTGCTCCAGCGCCTCCAGCAGGTCGATCTCGCCGGCGAATTTGTTCGCGCAGCAGTAACGACCATACGGATGCAGCACGATGGCTCCCTTGGGCTGCACATTGCCCACCTGCTTGCTGCGCTGGTCGATGAAGGCCAGCTCGCTCAGCGTCTCGCCGCGGCCGTGGCACCAGATGTCCGTGCGCACCGGCGCGCCGACATACGACTCCGGAATCACCAGGCCGTAAGGCTGCACGCTGCCGTCAATCTTCGAGCGGTAGGCACGCACCACGAGCCCCTTCTGCTGTGCCCACGGCGACTTCCCCTCCTTCAGCGCCGCCGCGCGCTTCAGGCCCTCCGCGAGGGCTTCATCGGCCGATTTCACCTCCGGCAGCTTGTGGACCTCGTTGTAGCGCAGCGCCCAATCGACGGCCTTGTGGTAGATCTCCACATCGGGCAGCAGATCGGCGAGCATGGGATTCTTCGCCTGCGCCTTGGCCGCCTCGTCGATGGCAGCGCGGAGTTTGGCCAGACCTTCCGTGAGCCGCGCCTTGTCTACCTCCGGCACCGCCACGCCGGGCGGCGGCACAGGGCGCACATTGTCTGCGGCATTGTCCTTGGGACCGTCCGCCAGCACGGCGGAGGTGAGCATCAGGGCGAGAAGAAAAGGGTTGGGCTTCATGCGGGCCGCCAAGTGGTCAAGACCACGCGCGAGGTCAAGAGGTGGAATGGGGAATGTCGAGTGAGTGGCGTTTCACAAGTCACACCGACGCAACCAGTGCTCACAGGGCTTGATCTCAGCTGGCCTTTCCGCTTTTCCTTGCTGTCATGAATCCATTACCGGGCAATCCTCGAGAGGCCAGCAAATGAACCGACTGAACTTCACCATCCTTGCCACAGTGGCGCTCTTCATCTCCTCCGGCACCGCCGAGGAGAAACCTGGAGGGACGGTTTCTACACTCATGATGCCCTTGCACGAGGCCGTCTGGACAAAGTTGTTGTCTGAAGCGCCTCCCAAAAGCTTGTTTACCCTCGTTCTTGATCACGATCCGGTGAGCAGAAGCATCACGCCACTTTCGGCCGAGCTTCAAAAGCGCCTGCTCGCCATCAAGTGGGTCAGGGCGGAGCTGTTTGTGCCCGTCGAGAACCTTTCATTGCCCGATTACAAACAACCTCGGGATCGTGACGCCACGATCCCCGGAGTCACACAAAAAGGAACCAATCAAAAAGTTGATGTCTTCATCGCCGGATACATTCAGTGGAAGGGCGGCGAAGATGTCTGGGTATCCTGGTCGCGCTCCAGCGGTCCTTTGGATGGAGGAGGCGGAACCTCGGTATTTCATTTTGACGGCAAACTTTGGAGCTTTGTGAGGCACCACGAGTTTAGGGAGCACTGATTGTCCACCACTAGCCACACCTGCCCATTGGAATTGGCTTTCAAACGGTCTCCGCCCGGACGACCCGCCACAGCCAGGGCTTGATCTCAGGCGGGTTTTCCGCTTCGGTTGGCGAGAGGATTCATAAGCGGCTCCAGCGTTGAAGTGCCTCCCGCCACCATCTCAAAAGCATTCACCAAAGACGTCATGCCTATTATCGGACCCGAAGTATCGAAGGCCGTCAAAGATGGCCGGGAGCGTGCCTGCAAATTAGTGGCTGAGCGATTGGCCATTCATGGGTTCAACCGTGGAAAGCGACTCTTATTTTCGCGACGAAGAGAGCACACGCTTGATGTTATTGCTCTAGAGAGCTTCGACCGTGCTGCTATTAACTATCGAGTTAGCTTTGATGTTAGCTTCGCGATTCGTGTTCTTAATGACGAGACCAGCTCTCTTTCACTGAATGGCCCAAGAAGCGATGTGAGTTTAATTCGAGCGGGACGGTATCACATGAGTTTTAACTCACAAACAGATCACATGCTAGACCGCTGCATTGAAGACATTCTAAGGTTTATCGCTGACTACGGCCTGCCTTGGTTCGAGCGCCATGCGGATTGCAAGAGCCTCATATCTTCGGATTCCCCGATTTCAGCAGATGCACAGAGTTGCTTGGACAGGTCTATTGCGGGACTTGCTTTGCCGAGCGCCTCCCTAACCACTGCAAAGCTTCTTGGATTAAAATGAACTGCTGAAACGAACATGAAGAAAACTATGAAAGGGTGAAGAGCCGCGAGGAACGAGCCATTCAACCTGATTTCATCATTCCGCGAGCGGCAGTTCGACACACACCGTCGTCCCTTTCCCCGCCTCGCTCTCCCACTTCACGTCCGCGCCGACTTTCCTGGCTCGTTCGCGGATGCCGATGCAGCCGAAGTGGCCGGGTTGACCGTGGGTTTGGGCGGTGGGGTCGAAGCCGTGGCCGTTGTCGGAGACCCGGAGAGTGAGGAGTGATGGAGTGGTGGAGAGATGCAGGTTGATCTGGGTGGGGTGGGCGTGTTTGAGGGCGTTGGTGATGGCCTCCTGGGCGATCATGCGGAGGTGGTGGGTGACGTGCGGGGGGATGGGGCCGATGGGGTGGAGATCGAGCGTGATGGCGATGCCTTCGGGGGCGCGGGTGGCGAGGAGTTGGAGGGCCTCGGTCAAGGTGGTGGCGTGCCCGGTTTCGCGGAGGTCGGAGACAAGGTTGCGGGCTTCGCTTTGGATGCGGGAGACGAGGCTGCGGCTGGTTTCGAGCAGCGTGCGGGCCTTGTCGTCGAGCGGTCGCGTCGTGGCGGCATCAAGGCGAAGGGAGAGGCCGGCGAGTTCTTGCTCCAAGGTGTCGTGGAATTCACGGGCGATGCGCTGGCGTTCCTCACGGGTGGCTTGATGGGCGACGGTTTGTTCGAGGCGGGTGATCTGTCGGCGCTGAAGGGTGATCCAGACGAGCGTGAGAAAAACAAGCCCGCCGAGCAAGGCGATGGCGATGACGAGTCGCTTGGCGGTCCAAAAGGGAGCGGTGCTGAGCACTTCGAGGTCGTTTGAAGAGCGCAGCAGCAGCGAGGCACGCTCGGGCTGCGAGCGGAAGCCTTTGTCAGTGCTCGATTCGATGAGGCAGATGCCGGTGAGCAGGCAGGAGGAGCCGATTTCGAGGCTCGGCGGGGCTTTTTCGAGCACGAAGGCACGGATGGAGACGCCGCCGGAGGTGAAGCGCAGTTCGTGGCCTTCGGGCGTGCGGAAGTAGTCATTCAGCACCGCAGGCGTCGTGAGTCGCACGAGGTCGGCATCGTGTGAACCGTTCTGAAATCGTGAAAGTGACACAGGTGCTGCTTCCGGCTCGTTTTGCGGCTCGGAGCTCAAAACGACCGCATCGGCCAGCGAGGCGCTGAAGCCTGTCATGATCGGAAAGCCGACGATTTCGGCGAAGTGGCCAGTTTGGAGAGTTGGAGTGGTGGAGAGGTGGATGGCGATGGAGGGCGAGAGGAGCGGTTCATCGACCTTCGCATCGCGTGGTGGCGGCGGCGGGGTGGCATCGCGCAAAAACACGCGTCCATCGGCCAACGCGGCCAGCACGGTGCCACGAATGCGCACGCGATGATGCGGCTCATCGGCCGCTCCGAAGTGCAGCAGGTTCGCCGCGGAGGTGACGGGCAGGGTTTCGACCTCTGGCGCGGTTTGAGAGATCGTGACATCGACCCAATCGGTGACGCGAAGGTAGGGAAACACGAGCTGGCGACGGTCATTGATGCCACCAGCGGCGAGGGCGGTGATGCGCAGACGAGCATCGATGACCTTCGGAGCCGATTCCGGCGGCGCATCGACCCGCACCTCAATGACTCGACTGCCCATGGCAAGCCGCAGCAGCGAGCGATCCTCATCGAGCGGCGTCAAGGTGCGCCCGAGGCCTTCGACGAGCACGCGCTGATAATGAAAACGGCCCGTGGCGAGGTCGTCATAGCCCGCTGGCACCGGCGCAGGTGGCGACTCGTGCCCGAGCACCTCCACTTCGAGCACATCGACGCCGGGAAAATAAAGCCCGGCCGTGCTCGTGCCCTTCACCCGCACGCGATCGCCGACCCGCAGGTCATTTCGCACTGGCTTGAAGTGCAGATGCGTGCCCGCCGTGCCATCTTGAAGAAAGGCTGTCCCACCGCTCTCGATGAAACCAATCACGCCCGTGAGGTCGACCGGCAGCTTTTCCAAACTGCGCTCGTAGGGCAGCGTG
>JBKCXA010000443.1:0-8017 GCA_046316935.1 Prosthecobacter sp. | reverse complement strand
CCGAGGATGACCTGGTCGATGCGTTCGCCGAGCTTCATGCTTTTGCCGAGCAAGGTCGCCAGTTCGGCTGGAGCGAGGTCTTTGAAGCCACCGCCGAAACGGCCGATGGCGGTGCGCTGCGCTTCGAGGATGTAAACAGGTCTCATAAATCAACGCAGCACGGGCAGGCCTGCACGAAATGCCCCGGCGACAGCTCTTTGAGGCTGAGGTCCATCTTCGTGCTCTCCTCCCACTTCGGATGCCGCATGCGATGCCCGAAGGCACAACCCGCGGGCGGATTGATCGGCGAAGGCACATCGCCACGCAGCAACTGACGCTCGCGGCGCTTCGTCGGGTCGGCGATGGGGATCGCATCGAGCAGCGCCTTCGTGTAGGCATGTCGCGGGTTTTGATAAAGTCCGGCCGCAGGTGCCATCTCGACGATTTTGCCGAGGTACATCACCGCCACACGATCACTCATATGCTGCACCACGCTCAAATCATGCGCGATGAACAGATACGCCAGCCCAAAGTCCCGCTGAAGCTCCAGCAGCAGATTCAAAACCTGCGCCTGCACGCTGACATCGAGCGCGGAGACCGGTTCGTCACACACGATGAGTTTTGGCTTCAGCGCAAGGGCCCGCGCGATGCCGATGCGCTGTCTTTGGCCGCCGCTGAACTCGAAAGGATAGCGAAACACGGCATCCGCAGGTAGTCCGACACGCTTCAGCAGCTCCGCCGCCCATTCACTGCGTTCAGCTCGTGTGCCCATCTTTTGAATGATGAACGGCTCCTCCAGAATCTGCCCGATGGTGTGACGCGGGTTCAGCGACTCCGCGGGATCTTGAAACACCATCTGCATCTCACGGCGGATCGTCCGCAACGCACTCTGCGACTGTTTGGAGATGTCGTGGCCATTGAACTGGATGCTGCCCGCCGTCGGTTTCAGCAACCGCACGACTGATTTCGCCACCGTGGACTTTCCGCAGCCGCTTTCGCCGACGAGCCCGAGCGTCTCGCCCGGCTGGAGATCAAAGCTCACGCCATCCACCGCCTTGCACGTGGCCTTCGTCGTGTAAAACACGCCACCACGCACCGGGAAGTGCATCTTGAGGTTCTGGACGGTGAGGAGGCTCATGACTGGGATCTCCTTTCCACACCGAGAGCCGTGCGCAGCGCTTCGTCTGCATGCACGGGAATGACGTCAATGGCATACATCTGGTCAT
The DNA here is from genome assembly GCA_046316935.1 of Prosthecobacter sp. Lineage (GTDB taxonomy): Bacteria > Verrucomicrobiota > Verrucomicrobiia > Verrucomicrobiales > Verrucomicrobiaceae > Prosthecobacter. Next base: position 6,812 of record JBKCXA010000443.1, on the reverse strand, counting down.
CGGGACCAAGGATGAAGTTGAGGGCATGACAGTCGATCACCGCAAGCTGATCCGAGGCCCGGTAGAAATCGAAAGGCGTTTTTGCGGGCAGGAAACCCAAGGCGGCCATGAATTCGGCGATTTGAGTTCGCGTGGGAGGTGTGCCGACCACCATGTGCTGAGAAATCACCAAACAGATTCCAGCTGGAGTTTTCATGACGCCCTCAAATTCCACGTCATCCCCAAAGATGGCGTTATGAAGACGCCAACGATCAAAATACTCGCTGGCGAGTGCTGCTGTGGTTGCCCCATCGTGAACACCCATCCCGCAACGGTTCGTGTTGGTGATCTTGAAGACCCTCTTACCAGCCTGATCCGCATAGACCCGATGCTCTGAACCCATGTCATCGGGCGCGGTGAACCGATCCGCAGAAATCAGGAGGTTTTCACGCTCGGCATATTCGAAAAGGCGCTGGAGTTGCCGGAGCCGGAGTCCCTCGCGGCCACGATCTCCCTGTTCCTTCGCATCTGCTCCCGCGCTTCGTTCAAGGTAACGCGAGGCAGCATCAAACGACGCCGCAGGATTTCTTGTGGATTGGTGCTGCTCATGATGTTGAGGATAGGAGGTTTGTCCGGAATTGGCAAGCTTCTCGGCAAAGCACGCGCAAGCCTCGACGCCGTGGCCGTGGCCGCAGTCTTTCCAAGGCTGGCGTTGGCTCAAAACGCTGTCGTCGTGCTTGTTCGGGCAGCGAGAGGCGAAACGGCAGCCGGCGGGCATGTCGCGGAGGCTGGGGACCATGCCGGGGATGACGGGGAGGTCGGTCTTTGGCGGGTGATCGAGCTTCGGCAGGCAGCGGATGAGGCCCTGCGTGTAGGGGTGCAATGGTTTGGCAAAGATCTCATGCACCGGGCCGCGCTCGGCGATGCGCCCGGCATACATGACGGCGACGTCGTCGCAGACTTCGGCGATGACGCCGAGATCGTGCGTGATGAGGATGACGGCCATGCCGGTTTCGCGTTGGAGACGTTTGAGCAGATCGAGAATCTGCGCCTGCACGGTGACATCGAGCGCCGTGGTCGGCTCATCGGCAATGAGCACCTTCGGATGGCAGGAAAGTGCCATGGCGATCATCACACGCTGGCGCATGCCGCCGCTGAGCTGATGCGGATACTCGTTCACGCGTTGATCCGGGGCTGGAATGCCGACCCATTCCATCAGCTCAACGGCACGCTTGATCGCCTTGTCGGGTGACATCGGCTCGTGGAGCTGGATCGCCTCGATGATCTGTCTTCCGACACGCTGCACGGGGTTCAAAGCCGTCATCGGCTCCTGGAAGATCATCGCGATGTCGTTGCCGCGAATCTTCCGCATCTCCTCAATCGGCAGCTTGGTCAAATCGCGGCCTTCGAGCAGCACCTCGCCGCCCAGGATGCGTCCTGCGGGCTGGGGCAGCAGGCGCATGAGGCTCATGGCCGTCACGCTTTTGCCGCAGCCGCTCTCACCGACGACGCCGAGCGTCTTGCCAGCCTCCAGCGTGAAATCGACATCATCCACCGCCGTGAGCAGGCCGTTGTCGGTCTGGAAGCCGACACGCAGGTTCCGAACTTCGAGCAAAGGGGCCGCCATCACTTGGTTCCTCCTGATTTGAGGTTGTGATCAAAGACTTGATCGACTTCGGGGAAGGTTTTGCCGCTGCGAATCGCGGCCTCGGTCTCGCGTTTCACGTCTTCGTCGATCCAGTGGAGATGATTCGACATGGGCAGCTCGCTTACGGCCACATTGAAGGTCTTTTCCGGCCACTTCACCCAGCGCCAGTAGGCCACGCGGTAGTAGTTCTGCTCGTAGCCTGGAATCCAGGCCGCCTCGTCATGAATGATCTGATCCGCACCCCATGACGCTTCGCGGATCTGCTCGATGGTGGTGGCACGGCGCTCATCCTCGCAGAACTTGTCCATGCGCGGATTGGCGAAGCTGGTGAGGTTGTTCGTGTTCGGCTTCGGCGTCTTGCCGTCCTCCATGAAGGCGTCCTTCGAATGCCAGGCCTGGTAGTGATCGGGAATCGGCGGCGTGACGCTGAAGGCGACGGACGCGGCCTGATGCTTCTTTTGCGTCGCTTTTTGGAAGTAGGCGGTGCTTTCGAGGCCTTCGAGTTTGTATTCGAGGCCGGCCTTGATCGCCTCCTCCTTGAGGCGCTGCATGACTTTTTGCACGATCTCGGTCTTGCGATGCAGGATCGTCACGCTGAGGCGCTCGCCTTTGTCGTTCACGAGGACACCGTCGTTGCCGAGCTTCGTGTAGCCCGCCTTGGCAAAATGCTCGCGGGCGAGCTGCACATCAAAGGGCCGCGCTTTAAGCGGCGGATCGCCGATGAGCGGGAAGCCTTCGCTGAAGCTGTTGAGTCGCTGGAAGTCGCCGCGCAGATCGAAGTCGATGACCTTCTGGTAGTTCGTGGCGTAGCTAAGGCCGAGGCGTACCTCCTTGTTGTTCAGCGGCGGCATGGCGCAGTTCAGCCACAGGCCGGCGTGGGAGCCGGGCCAGATGTTGTAGAACTTCGTCTTGTGGATGTAGCCTTTGTGCACCTCCGGGATCTCGAGCTTCTCATACCAGTATTCAGGGATGCCCATCGTGAGCTGCTCCACATCGAGCTCGCCCTGCCGGAAGAGCTCCAGCACCTTGTCCTGCAGGCGGATCACGCGATACACGATGCGGTCCACGTTGAAGCGGTGCTTGTAGAATTTCTTGTCGCGTGCCCACCAGTTCTTCACGCGGGAAAGTGTCACGCTGCGGCCGAACTGGATGTCCTCCTCGTGAATCACGTACGGCCCGGCGGTTGGCCGGCAGCGCCACTGGTAGCGCTGCTCGAAGTCCGGCCCGAACTCGCGGTAGAAGTGCCGCGACATCGGCGAGGTGCTCACATAATACGGCGCGAGCGGCTTTGGATCAGCGAGCGTGATGGACAGCGTGCGCGCGTCGTAGCGGGTGATGTTCGAGTAGTTCGTGCCATACCACTCGTTGCCGAAGGGGTTCTTCGGATACTCGCTGAGCTGCATGTAGAACTGGTTGAAGAAGTCATCTGCCTCGATGGGCGTGCCGTCGGAGAAGGTCGCGTCGGGATCGAGGCGGAAATAAACCGTGCGGTTATCAGGCGAGACGGCCCATTCCTTCGCCACGCAAGGGATCACGCGGCCTGTCTCAGGATGCAGGTTGATGAGCGACATCTCCACGTCGTCATATTGATAACCGCGAAAGGAGCTGTTGCTGTTCTCACCAAGCACCCGCAGCGTGGGCGGGAAGGAGAGGATGTAATCCCGAATCGTGCCGCCCTTCTTTGCGTTCGCATCACCGATCTCCGGCTCGTCCATGCCGTTTTCCCACTTCAAATCGGCCGGAACATCCTCTGGCTTCGCAAAGGTGAAGTACTCGGGCTTTTTCAGCCGCTCGCGCACTTTGACGAGTTCGGCCTCCAGCTCGGCTTTTTTGGCAGCGTCGGTCTCCTTGGCGATTTGAGCCGGAATATCCTTCTCCTGGCTCTGCAAGCCCTCGAGCACCTTCTTGTTGTAGAAGCCCCAAAACGCCTCGCGCTCCTTGGTGCCATCGTAAGGCGGGAAATCGGCCGCATGAAGCGCCCCGCCAGCCAGAAAGGCCAGCAGCACCAAGCACTGGGCACTGAGCACTAGATTCTTCATTGGTAAGTCGTGAACTTCTTCGGATCAAAAGCCTCCCGCAGCGCCTCGCCGACGAAGGTGACGAGCAGGAGGATGAAAACCATCGCGGCGAACATCGAGGTGGAGATCCACAGTGCGGAAAGATGGTTCACCCCATCATCAAACAGCCAGCCCCATTGCGGATAGGTTTCCGGCAGGCCGAAGCCGAGGAAGGCGAGCGCGGTGATGGATGAAATGATGCCGGCGACGCTGAAGGGCACGTTGGTGACCACGGTGGCGAGCATGTTCGGCAGCAGGTAGCGCGTGAGGATGCGCCAGGTGCTGGCGCCTTGCAGGCGGGCGGCGGAGATGTAGTCGCGCTCCTTCTCCTTGTAGGCCAGCGCACGCAGCGAGTAGGTGAGGCTCGTCCACGAGAAGAGGCAGATCACAGCCAGCAGGATGACGAGATTCATCTCCGCCACGGTGATGATGCTCACCACGATCATCACGATGTAGAGGAAGGGCAGTTCCTCGATGATTTCGATGATGCGCTGCATGGTGATGTCGAACACCCCGCCGAGGAAGCCCATCAGCGAGCCGATGATCATGCCGACGCCGTAGGTGAAGACCAGATAGAGCACGATGGCCTTCAGATTGACCTGCCAGCCGCCGTAGATCTGCGCCAGCACATCCCAGCCCTTGCTATCTGTGCCGAGATAATGACCCGCCTTCCAAAGCGGCGGGATCGGCGGATAAATCGTCACCTCATACGGCGTGACCGCCGCCTTCTCGAATTCCTCCTGCGGCATCTCACCCGTCCACTTCTCGCGATCCTTCACCCCCGCCTTGTAGAAGGCCGAAAAGGCCAGCGCACCGTTTTTGGCAAAGCCCTGCGACTCGCCATCGGGCACGCCCTTGCGGAAACGCGTGTCGGTATGCTTCTGCGCAGGCAGGTCCACATACGAGGTGCGTGCGCGGCCGGAATACGGCTCCGTTTCACCGGGCTTGAACCATTTTCCATCGCGCTGCTCCAGCGTGATGGATTGCAGCGTGTCAGAATCGAGCACCGGATCCCATGGCACGAGAGGCATGAGCACAAAGCCGCGCTTCTCCTTGCTCAACTGCTGCTTCAACTCGCGGTAATTCACCTCCTGCTCGCCCTGGAGGCCAAAATCCTGCGCCTGATAGCGCTTCGTCACGAAGGCCGGGAAAGTCGTCTTCCCGTCGCAGCGCACCATCAGCGCCCGTTTGCCCACGATGATCTGATCGAGCATCGCCAGGGCGATCAAGGCCAGCAGGATGCGAAACGACCACCAGCCGCGCCCGATGCTGCGAAAGCGGCGGAAGCGCTGCAAGGTCACCGGCGTCCAGCGGATCTCACGCTGCAGGAGCAGCAGTCCCAGCACGCCACCCGCGATCAGGAGCACCGAACTGGCCCAGCCAAAGACACGGCCATTGCTGAAGAACCACGACACCGTGGGAATCAGCAGCCCGCCCAGCTCGCCGAGGATCGCGAGAGCGCCGAGAAGGATCGCCGTGATGGAGAGTTTGCGGTTCATCACTCAAATCGAATGCGTGGATCGAGCCGCGCGGTGATCATGTCGGAAAGCACGTTGCCGAGCATGAGCAGCAACCCGCCGACCGTGACGGTGCCCATGACGATGGGGTAATCCTTCTCCAGCAGGGCGTTGAAGCCCATGAGGCCAAAGCCATCGATGTCGAAGATGCGCTCGATCAGGAAACTGCCCGCCACCAGCACCGTGAGGGCCTGGCCCATCGTCGCGGCGGCGGGGATGAAGGAATTCCGCAGCGCATGGCCGATGACGGCTTTTTTGAACTCCACCCCCTTCGCCACGGCGGTGCGCACATAATCGCTGGCGAGCTGATCCAGCAGGTTGTTCTTCACCAGCATCGTCAATCCGGCGAAACTGCCGACCATGTAGCAACAGAGCGGCAGCACCGCGTGATGGAAGAGATCGTAGATTTTGCCAAAGAAGCCGAGCTCCGCGAAATCCGCGCTCACAAAGCCCTCCAGCGGGAACCAGCGCAGTCGAGCGGCAAACAACACCATCAAGAACACGCCGAGCACGAAGCCCGGAATCGCGTAGCCGAAGAAAATGAGCACCGAGGTGGCCGTGTCGGTTGGTGTGCGATGCTTGATGGCCTTCAGCACGCCCAGCGGCACGCAGACCATGTAGGTGAGGATGATCGACATCACGCCGTAAAAGAGCGAGATCGGGAAACGGCGTTTCATCATCGTCCAAACCGGCTCCGAGTAGCGTGTGGAGTCACCGAGGTTGCCTTGCAGCACGCCGGAGAACTTCGGCTGGTAGATCAGCGCCACATACGGCTGCGGTTTGTCGAGCTTTTGACCCGGATTCGCCTTCTCCCACTCCTGCTTCTGCTTCTCCGGCGTGATGATGCGTGCCCGCCACGCGGAGGTATCCACATCCTTCAGCGGAACGATCTCCGCCTCATCCTTCGCATTGCGCTTCACCGTCACCACATTCGCCGTGCCGGGCAGTTTGACCTCGGTTTCCGTCTTCCCTTCCGCAAAGTCCGCCCGGGAGCGGTTTGTGTCCTTCGGCCAGGCACCCAGCCACGAGGCGTAGGCGATGAGGAAGGGCTTGTCGTGCCCGTACTGTTCCTGGAGCTTCAAAAGCTGCGCCGGCGTGAGGCCGCTCGACTGCTGGCGACTGCTGCCACCTCGCTGCCCATCGCTTTTCATCCGCGCCTCCAGCAGCGCCTGCTCCATCGGCCCGCCCGGCGTGAAGCGAATGATGAAAAACACCACCAGCGTCATGCCGACAAGTGTCGGCGGGATGAGCAGCAGGCGGCGGATGAGATAAGCGGTCATTCAGCGGGTTGGAGGCGGAAAATCTCAGGCATTACGTCCGCCCGCACAAGAGTTTGTGCGTGATTGACATAAAATCGTGGCTCGCGCATGGACCGGGCATGCTTCGATCTGTTTTGACCGGCTCTTTGACCGCCTGCGTGCTGGCGGGCTGCGGCGTGAGCCATGGGCCGGTCTCCGGCGGCACGCTGGCGAGGCTGGATGCCCTCGCGGTGACGCCGGAACAAGGCGCCCGCATGATGAACGGCAAAAAAATCGCCACGCGCAGCTACCATCCGCCGGGCAGCGTGGTGCGTGTGCCGATGAAAATGGACGGCGCAGGACTGCCGACGGT
>JBKCXA010000442.1:0-3129 GCA_046316935.1 Prosthecobacter sp. | reverse complement strand
CTGCCGGAGAAGACGGAGCTGGTGAAGGTGCTCGTGTATTCGCCTCAAAACATGCTGGAGCAGCCGATCCTCGAAAGCGCGGTCTTTCGCGCGGCGATGACGCGGCTCGATTTTGGCCTGTTGTGGATCACGCCGTCGCCGGGCGGGGCGGCGACGTTTGGACGTGCGGAGCAGGCGGTGATGGAAGGCACGATTCAGATGCTCGCGGTCGAGTCGGGCTACGAAAGCCTCATCGCCGCGCCGTTGGTGCCGATGGGGCATTCGGCGATGGCGGAGATGCCGTATCTGATGGCCGCGCGCATGCCGCATCGCGTGCTGGCGGGCATTTCGCTCAAAGGCGCGTGGCCGGAGAAGCAGCCGTGGGTGAAGGCCTTTGGCGAGAGCGGCGTGCCGCTGCTCTGGGTGAGCGGCGAGTATGAATGGGCCGATGAACGGGCGGGCAAGGCGCAGGCCTTTCGCCAGAAGTATCCGAAAGCGCCGCTCTCGATGCTTGTCGATGCCGGTGGAGGTCATTTTGATCATCATCCGGCGCTCACGCAGTTCCTCGCCGACTACATCGCGAAGGCCGCGCAACACGACAAACGGCCTGTGGATGCCACAAAGTCCGGTGTGAGCATCCCACGATGGAAACAGCCGCAAAAAGGCAGTTTTTGGTGCTTTGACGACGAGCATCGAAAAGCCACCGAAGCACTGCAAAACGCGTTTTTGGGCCGGAAGCCGTTTTTGCTCGGCTACACGCAAAACGGCCGCGTGCTCGATCAAGTCAACGGCACGCATCAGCAGGTCACCTTGAAGTGGTCGGCACCGGATGATGAGCTCGCATTCTCGCTTCACGGGACTTTTCTCGACAGCGTGCCCGCAGGCCGACCCGAGCGCTGGACGGGCCTGAAAGCCGGATCAGCCATCGCATATCCTGATTCCAAAGAACGCATCATCATCACGCCGATCACCGGCCCGGTGCAGCAGCTCGCGCCGGATCGTTTCGCGCTGCGCTTTGATCGCGCCGACCTCGACAATCCGAAACGCGCCGCGTCGATGTGGTTTCAGGCCGAGCATCCCGGCGATGCGATCTATCAACGTGCCGTGCAGCAGGCGATGCTGCCCTTTCCTTTCCGAAACACGACCGGCAAACCGCAGCGCATCACCTTCGAGCCCATCGCCGATCAACTCATCGGCCAGAACAAAAGCCTCGCGCTGCATGCGACGAGCGATGCGGGCCTGAAGGTGCGCTTCTTCGTCCGCGAAGGCCCGGCGGAGCTCGTCGGCGATGAATTGCGCTTCACCGCCATTCCGAAAAAGGCACGACTGCCGATGCGCGTGACCGTTGTAGCCTGGCAATGGGGCCAGGAAGGCAGCGTGCAGACCGCCGAGCCGGTCACGCGCACGTTTTCACTCACCAAGCCCGGTGTCATCGCGAGTGATGTTTTGAAAGTCGAAGCCCGGATCGACAGCACGAAGCCCGGCCTGCGCATTCCCTCCGACTTCGCCGGACTTTCGCGCGAGTGGCGACGCTTTCCCGCGCCGTCGATGGAGCGGCTCGACACGCTGCATCCGGTGTATGCGCAGTTGCTGCGGAACCTGCGCGGCATCGGCATCCGCATCGGCGGGGCGAGCGCTGATGGCATGAAGGCACCGCCGGATGTCGAGCGGCTCAAGCAGCTCGCGCAGGCCTACGACGCCGTGCGCTCGCCGATGGTCCTCACGATCAATCTCGCGCACAACGACGTCGATTTGTGCCAATCATGGATCGCCCGCGTGCGCGAGCATCTGCCCACGGAGGCCATTCGCGGCTTCGAGCTCGGCAACGAACCCGATGGCTGGTTCGGCCGTCACAAGCCGAAGGACTATCAATGGGACACTTACTTCGATGAGTTCGCCGCGATGCGTGTGAAGCTCGTGCCCGCCGTGATTCCCAGCGTCATCGGCCCCTCCTGGGCACACGGTTTGCCGCCGGACATCGCCGCCATCATGGTCAAAAAGAATCCCGGCACGCTCTCGATGCTCACCGGTCACGCGTATGCCTTTGCACCGAGCGTGGGGCGCGAGGTCTTCCGCCTGCTGCGCAATGAACCCATCCAGCAAACGCTCGACTTTTTGAAGCCCGGCATCGACGCCGCGAAGGAGGCCGGCTTGCCCTTCCGCCTCGACGAGGCCGGCAGCGCCTGGGGCGGCGGCGCACGCGGCTTCAGCGACTCCTTTGCCTCCGCGCTGTGGATGCTCGATCTCAATTTCACGCTCGCCCAGGCCGGGCTCGCCGGGATCAACTACCACGGCGGCGGCCGCGGCCACTACTCCGCCATCCAGGACGACACCGACGACAAAAAGCCAGTGCCCACCTTCATCCGCGCGATGCCCACCTACTATGCGCTGCTCGTGTTTCAGGAGATGATCGCGAACGAGGCGCAGTTGCTGCCCGTGAGCGCCGATGCGTCGCCCAACCTGAAGCTATGGGCCGTGCGCGACTCCGCCGGTCACCTGCGCGTGCTCGCGATCAACAAAGACCTCACGAAGTCCATCGACCTCACGCTGCAAACCGGCCGCGAAGGCCCCGCCACCCTCAAACGCCTCACCGCTCCCGCCATCGCCGTCAGCGAAGGCCTCCGCTACGCCGGCCAGACCTTCGACGACTCGAAGGACGGCAAACCCGTTGGTGAATTGAAGCTCGAAACACCAGAGATGCATGATGGCACGATCCATTTCCAAATCCAGCCTGCCTGCGCGGCGGTGATCGAGGTGAAGTGATTGCGTCCTGGTCAAACGCCAGCCAAGGGTTCACCCGCCCCAGCGATGGTGTTGACGCCGTGAAGCAAGGCCGTCACAAAGCTCGACAACACCCAAAACGTCTGCGGCTTCCTATCCCAATTGAAGCGACCACTCGCAGCGGCCGGAGTTCCACCAAGCCATGAAGTCCGTCGTCTTTGCCCTGTTCGCCATTTTGGCTGCTAACGCCGTTCTCGCGTATGACCCACTGAAACTGCCCGAAGCCGCTTTGACGGCTCCGCTCGACTTCACCGTGCAGGATGCGAAACGCGATCGTGCATTGCCGATCCGCGTGTTTTTGCCCGCGACAGTCAAACCAGCTCCCGTCGTGCTTTTCAGCCATGGTCTCGGCGGTTCATGCCAGAACAA
>JBKCXA010000441.1:0-16922 GCA_046316935.1 Prosthecobacter sp. | reverse complement strand
CGCTTGGTGAGGGCGTCTTTATTGGCCGCAGGCTTTGCGGCCTCGGCGGGCGCGATGTCGCGCTCTGCATTGTCCGTGGCGGCGACTTGAGGTGCTGGCCCATTGGTTTTGCCGAGCGCGGCGAGTTGTTTGGTCACTACTGCTTTTTCTTCAGCGAGCTTTTTCTGCTCTTCTTTGAGGCCAGCAATGCGCTGCTCGTTCTGAGCTTCGAGTTTCTTTCGCGCGGCGAGCTGGGCGGGAGTTTCGGGCAAAACGGTGCTGTTGATTGTGCTCCACACGCCCATGTCGGGCATCTTGTGTGACGACGGCGAGCTGCGCAGCATGCCTGCGATGCCGTAGTAGTCCTCGAGGCCGATGGGATCGAACTTGTGATCATGGCAGCGCACGCAGCCGAGCGTCATGCCCATGAAGGTCTGGCCGATTTTGATCATCTGTGTGTCGATGTGATCGGTCTCCATCTTCGCTTTGTCCGGATTCACGATCTCGATATCGCCCACCATGAGGAAGCCGGTGGCGGTGATGTTTTCCGCGCGATCTTCGATGGACTTCGCAGGTATCAAGTCACCCGCGATCTGTTCGCGGATGAATTCATCGAAAGGTTTGTCGGCGTTGAAGGCATGGATGAGGTAATCGCGATAACGCCATGCGTGCTCGGCATAGACGTTGTTTGAGGTGCCCATCATGTCGGCATAGCCGGTGAGATCGAGCCAGTGGCGTGCCCAGCGCTCGCCGTAGGCTTTGGAGGCCAGGAGGCGGTCCACGGCACGCTCATGGGCATACAATGAGACCATCAGATGAGGAGGTGGGGAGACATTCTCTTTGTCTGATTGTCCGATGGTCTCCTTGTCTTTGCTCAGATCGGTCAAGAAGCCCTCCATTTCCTCCAGCGTCGGCGGCAGGCCCGTGAGGTCGAGGGAGACGCGGCGCAGCCAAGTGTAGGAATCCGCGTCAGAGGCTGGGCGGATGCCTTTAGGCTCCTGTTTGGCCAAAATGAAGTGATCAAGCGGATCAAGCGGCCAGGAGGTGTTTTGAATCGCAGGCGGCTTAGGATTGGCAATCGGGCGAAAAGCCCAAAATTTGCGACCTTCGGCCAGATCGATGCCTTTTTTCGCTTTCGCTGCTCCAGCGGTGCGTGGGTCGTGTGCGCCGCTTTTCACCCATTCTTCGAGAATGGCGATCTCGCTGGCTGCGAGCTTGCCTTTGGGCGGCATTTCAAACTCCGAATCCACATAGCGGACGGCTTTGATGAGCAGACTGGCTTCCAACTGTCCCGGTTTGATTGCCGGGCCATTGTCACCGCCTTCTTCCCAGCCGGAGTGCGAATCGAGCGCGAGGCCGCCTTTGATCTTGGAGCCATGCGAATGACATTCAAAGCAACGCTGCTGGAGGATGGGCAGGACTTTGGAGTCGAAGAATGCTTCCTCAGGTGCCGCTATCGCGACACCAACGAGCATTCCCCAAACTGTTATTATTGGGTTCATCGCAGGTCACACTTCCTCCAGCATGAGTTTGGCATCGCCGAAGGTCTTCGGGCGCACGTCCATCTTATCCATCATCGACATGAAGAGACGGCAGAGTTGGCGCTCGGGGTTGTCTTTGTAGTCGAGCACGCGACCGCTCTTCAAACGACCGCCCGCGCCGCCGAGCACGATGACGGGCAGTTCGTCGTTGTTGTGCTTCGCGCCGACCATCATGCTGGAGCAGTGCATGAGCATGGTGTTGTCGAGCAGCGTGCGCTCGCCCTCGCGGATGCTGTCCATCTTCCGCGCGAGGTAAGCGAGCTGCTCCATGAAGAGCTGGTTCACTTTGAGATAGTCCTCGCCGTCGCTGTGGCTGAGCAGGTGGTGGATCATGTAGTCGATGCCGTGGCCGGGCTGCTGCACGCTGGGGAGATTTGGGAAGCGGAGGGCGCTGTGGTCGTTGTTGAGCTTCAGCGTGGTGATGCGCGTGGTGTCGGTCTGGAAGCCGAGCACGAGGATGTCGCACATGAGCTTCATGTGCTCCGCGATGTCCTGCGGAATGCCGTCGGCGGGGCGCTGCATGTTCGGCTTGTCCAAAGTGGGCCGCCAGCCTTGCAGTTCGCCGCGTTTGCCGGCGTTTTCGATGCGCTTCTCCACCTCGCGCACGCTATCGAGATACTCGTCGAGCTTTCTCTGGTCGCTGGCGCTGATGTCGCGACGCAAGTCCTGCGCATCCGCGAGGACGGCATCGAGTACGCTCTTGTCCGCGGGCGAGGACTCGTCTTTGAAGAGTCGGTCAAACGCGAGCGCCGGATACAGCTCCAACGGCGTCGGCGTGGTGGGCGAAGACCACGAGATATGCGAGCTGTAGAGCATCGAGTAGTTCTTGTGCACGCTTGGGTTCGATTTCTCGCAGGCGAGCACGAGGCTCGGTACCTTCGTGGAGCGTCCGTAGGTTTGGGCGAGCATTTGATCGAAGCTGGTGCCGCTGCGGATCTCACCACCGCTCGCGATGGGTGCACCGGAGAGCATGTTTCCGGTCTGCGAAGAGTGGATGTTGCCCTTGCGAGCCTCCTCATGATACAGGCCGCGCACAAAGAGCAGCCGCTCGCGGAATTCCTTCAGCGGCTCCAGCACGCGACCGAGTTCCATCGCCTTGCCCTCGCCCTTCGCCCACCATTCTTTGGATTGGAAGCCGTTGCCGGAAAACGTCACGCACAGCCGCACGGGAGCCTCGCTGGCCGGTTTGTTCTTCTTCGGCTCATCGCCCCAGACATTGACGGACTCCATCCACGGCAGCGCCATGGTGACGCCTGCGCCACGCAGGAAGGCTCGACGGTTGAAACGGTGGGTCTTCATGGTTGTTCTTGTTTCCTGGTTCAGTCGTTCTCCGGCAGCACGGGAAGCCATTCGCGCCAGCCCTGGATGTGCCGGCGCATGAGACGCTCGCATTCGGCCGGTGTTTGCGTGCGGAATGCCTTCACGATCGTCTCATGCGCGGTGATGGTTTCGCGCTGGGTGTCGCTAGTTTGGAACTGATGATGGCGGTGGAGGCGGCCGAGCCACAATTCGAGCTCCGCACGCAGGGAAGACCAAAGCTTCAGTAGTCGTGCGTTACCGGAGGCGGCGAGGATGATCTCGTGAAAATCCAGGTCGAGCCGAGTCACCTGCTGCACAGTCTTGGCACGTCGCGTGGCCGCGATGTTTCGCTCCAGCGCCTCCGCCGTGGTGCGAAGCTGCGGCGTTGCCAGCCGTGATGCCAATGGCTCCAAGGCCAGACGCAGCACAAAAAGCTCCTCGAAGTCCCGCGGGGTCAAATGCTTCACATAAGCCCGACCGGTCTCGCTGAACTCGACAAGTCCGTCCCGTTCCAAGGTAAACAATGCCTCCCGCACCGGCACGCGACTCACTCCGAGTCTCCTAGCCACTGCCGACTCTGCCAGAAGATCCCCCGGAGCCGCCCGTCCATCGAGGATCTCACGCCGAATCAATTCGGAGGCAGAGTCGCTGCGGGAGGATGACGCGAGGGGCGAAGAGGTCATGATGGTATACCGATTTGGTAAAACCAAATCGGTATACCGTGTCCTGTTCTTTCAGCAGATCTTCAATCAATCGTTTCTAAAGCGAACTCGTGTCGGAGCCCTGACAAGGCGATGCGCACGTGCATCTATCGCAACCTGGCATCAAGCTCGCTGAGCTTGAAGCGGACGCTTACGACATAGGCCTCCTCGCCCTCGATCCAATGGCCGTAGGTGGTAGTGATGAAAGTGCCATCGGGCAGCAGTTCGATGCCGGGGTAGGTCGTGTCCTGGCCTTTTTTGTTGTCCATGATACGGACGCGATACTGGCCCTCCGTGCCGTTGACGATGTCCTCGTATTTGCCGACCCAACCGACCCAATCGCCCTTGGTTGGGCTTACATGGGTGGTGTCCCGGAAGCTGATGAAGAGACGGCCATCGGGCGCATACTTTGCGACATGCCGGTCACCGGTGAGGGCGGCGGGAAGTTCTTTCGGCTGCGACCAGGTGAGGCCTTCGTCATCACTGAAGATGACGAAGGAGTTGTACCTCCGGCTGTTTTCACGCAGCAGGACGGCGATCTGCTTGCCATCGGGTGAACGCAGTGCGCCTGGTTCGCAAAGGTTTGCATCGGGAAGCATGGCGATGGGCGCGGGCACGCTCCATGTGAGGCCACCGTCTTTGGAGAGGCAGGTGTAAACCCAGAACCGCCATGGTTTCGCGGTGCTGGAGCTGTAGTCCGGTGCATGCGGGCTTTTGATACGGTATTTTTCCACGTCACCGCCGCGGATGAAGCGTCCGTCATCGTGAAAGAAGGCAAGGTAGTGGCCTGGCGTCTTCAAATCGATCACGCTGGCCATGGTCACGACGCCACCGAAGTCGCCGATGGATTTCAGCTCGCTCCAAGTCCCACCATCGTCCTCGCTGACGGCCATGCGGATGGGGTAGAGGCCGCTGAACATGATGAGGCGCTTCTTGCCGCCCGCATCGACCGTGCGATGCAGCGTGGGCACTTCGAGCGAGGTCTCCCAGTTTTTCGGCGTTGGCAAACGATCACTCCAGGTGAGGCCGGTATCGGTGCTGCGTTTGTAAACGATGGCACCGCGTCCGTGGCCTTTTGGATAGACGGTGAGCATCGTCTTGTTGTCTTCGAGCAACACGGTGGTCGGATGGCCGAGGTACTGGCCTTTTTCACGATCCACGATGACCTGCCGCTGAGTCTCGCTGCTGATGTCCACGATGGGAATGCTGTAGCCGGGTGGGAGCGTCGTTTTGAGGCTTTTCGGCGGAGCGAGGGTGACATCGGCCTTTTGGAGCTTTGTCTGGGCAAAGACAGATGACGCGGCGAGGAGGGTGGCGAGAATACGGAGAATCATGACGAGGCTGCAAACGCCGCACAGCCTCACCGACTAGCGTGGCTCCTTGCCGTGACCACCATTCACCTCCTCGACCGGAAGACGTGGCTTGGAGCGCTCTGGGCTGTCCTCGGCAAACCACTGATTGGTCTCAAAGCGGAAGGTCTCTGGCAAGGTGCCTTCACCAATATTGATGTCAGTCCGCACCTCAGAGCGGCGAAAGACGATCTTGTTGTCTTTGATGAGCACGTTCCTGCACGGCACGAAGCCTGGTTCACGGGTCTCCTGGAGGATGCGAAAGATCCAGCGGGTGGGAAACAGGATGGTATTGGAGCTGAACTCCGCCCCATCCACACCGACGAAGGCCGCGGCGCAGGAGCTCCCCTCGATGATGTTGTCCCGCACGGTGAGACGTGCGGCCTCGTGTTTGGCACCCTGTGGCCGGAAGAATGGCAGACCGGTGGAGCCGCCGAGGTTGATGGGACGCTCACCGGCATTCTTGAAGCGGCAATTTTCGACGACGACATCACTGGTGCCGCCTTTGAGCTGGATGGCGGCGCTGGCGGTGAAGCCTTCCTTCCCTTCAAAACGGCAGCTGGTGATGATCGAATGGTGGCAGCCGACAAAGTCGATGCCCTGGCCGCCCCAGCCGTGGATCGTGCAATCGCGGATGGTGAGCTGGTCGAGGCCTGAGCACTTGATGGCGTCGTGGTTGCCTTTGGGGCCGATGTCGCGGATGTCGAGACCCTCAAGCGTGATGCCGGTGACGGGTTGATCGAGCCGGCCGCCGTCGTCGAGATTGATGCCGTTGATGCTCTGGCCGCTGAGGCGGAGATTTCGCAGGGTGAGGTCATTGCAGCGGGAGAACTGGAAGGCCGTCTCTCCTCCTTGAAAGTGCGGCGGATTCTTTGGATCGAGTGCTTCGAGGGTGAGCTTTTCGATGCCGCTGACATGGTGACCTCCGGTGTAGTCTCCCGGGGCGATTTTGATCACATCGCCAGGCTTCAGGGCACGCAAAGCATCATGCAACGAACCGTTGCCTCGCACGATGATTTCATCGGCGGCCGCAAAACCGGCGCAAAGCAGGAAGAGGGCTGTTTTCATGGCTTCGCGAGGCCTTCGGGCAGGGTGGCGAGGCGTTCGAGCTCGGTGACCTCGTGGAAGAACCAGGGTTTGGAGTCCTTCAGTTTGAAGATGATGGTCTTGCTGGCGAATTTGATGCCGTCGTGCTCTTTCCAGTCGCTAAAGCGATAGAAATCACCGCGCCAGTCGAGGCGCTGGAGGAGGCTGGATTCCTTGTTGAAGTAGAATTTCATCGCCGGATCGACGCTGCCGCTGACTTGGAGGCCAAAGCAGGCTTTGCCCTCGTCAGTGAGATCGGGGATCACCTCGATCTTGGATTTTTCATCGACGAGCAAGTCGAGCGACCAGGCGCGAACGTCGTCCTTTGCGGGTTCGGCACCGCGCTCTTTCTTCTTGATCCACCATTTGTCCGGCTGGGAGAGGATGGACTCGCGGGTGGAGCGTTTTTTGCCTTCGGCAGGCTCCGGGGTGCCACCGAAGTGGAATATCTCTTTGATGCGGAATGTTTTGAGGAGCTTGTCTCTGCCACCGACGGCGGCCAGGGCTTGTTCGACGAGCGGTTTCGGCTCCACCGTCTGAGTGAAGGCGGAGGTGGCGAGGAGGAGTGGGAGGAGAAAACGTCGCATGGATGCAGCAAACGGGCCTTCGAGGCCTGTCATTGCGCCTCACAGCCCCTCGGGGTGGCGGATGGTGTAGCCTTTGATGGGGCGCTTCTTGTCGGTCCAGCGGGGGCCGCGGCTGTCATCGTCGTTGTAGCCGGTGTCGAGCCGGAGGCCGGCGATCTCGCAGAAGACATGGCCATTGCGGGCATAGACGCTGATCCATTTGCCATGGCCGCGGTCACCATACTTGCGGAAGGCACCGGAGACGGAGGGCTCATCGAGCTTTCCAGCGGCATGGAGGATGTAGGAGACGGTGCCGGAGCAGTCGTAGGCGCTGTCCTCAAAGTGAGCGTGCCCGCCGCCACGACGGTAGGGCTTGGTGCAGATGCGGTTCCCGGCGGAGATGGCCCGCAGGACGGGGGCAGGGGCGTCGGCCGGGGGGACGGCCTTGTCGTTGATGATGATGGCCGTTTTACCAGGCACGAAGTCGTATTCCCACTCCTTGGGGCCGGAGGAGCACTGGCAGAGTACGAGGCACAGGGAAAGCAAGGAAAGGAGGCGGCGCATCCGGGCATCCTATGCCTACCTCATGCCGGCAATCAAGCGGCCAACCGCGCCCGGATCAAAGTCGGGACCGGCGGCGCAGGATCAAAACAAAGCCAGCGCAGCCAATAAGCAGGGCACCCGCAGGCTCGGGGACAGGGAGGAGGAAATTTTCCGCGATGTAGGTGCCTACCGCGTTGCCAAGCAGGGCACCATCCTCATTGTCAGAGGCCCAATGGATACCGCCATAGATGCGGCTCATACCTGCTTCCGCAGCGGCTTCGCTGAAGCTGTTGTAGGAACGTGAGTAGCCCACCGGAAGAAAGGGAGACTCGGAGTCCGTGGTAAAGGCAATGTTATCCGTGCCAAAGAACTCCGCGAGCACTGTGGCCCCGGCCATGGAAAAGGCGCTGTGACCGCTGGTATATGATCCGAAGGAAGGCGTCGGGATGAGAGGTGTCCAGGCGGCATCGACGAGGGTGTCGTTGTTCCCATCGGTGTCAGCGGTGTTGATGGCCAGCATGGGGCGCCAGTTGTCATAGAATACCTTGGCATCCCAGCTCGCGATGCCCGTGTCCGCCTGAGCGAGGTTCAGCAGGGCAAAAAGACGCGCATTTTGCTCAAGATTAAGACCGGCAGATGCCGAAATGGACTGAGCGATACGGTTCCAGTGCCCTGGAGGGGATGCGGTGCCGGGGCCATCCACCCAAAAGTAGGCGATGACCGTCTGATCCGCCGTGCGAGTGGAGCTGGTGGAGCTACCGAGGCTTTTCACCTGGTTGAACTCCGCCGTATAGGCGCTGCTTTGCACCCAGGCCTGATAATCGGCTGGCGTAGTGCCATTCAGCCCGGTGGGACCATCCGGGCGGAACTGGCTGCCCGTGGTCATGCCAAACGGGGTGACATTCTGCCACTGGGAAAAGAGGAAAGTGCCTGTGTTGGCCCCCCATGCACCAGGATTCGTGCCAGCCTGCCAGCGGCCTACCGTGCCAAAGGGCTGAGGGCTGTAGGTCGTGGCCGCATTCCAGCCGTCACTGGCACGAGCGGTCACCATGGCTTGGGCGGCAGCAGCGCCGACCTCCATTCCACGGGTTTTGGAATCACCAGCCGTGATGGCGGCCATCTGCGAGTTATACAGATTGGTGAAATTGGCAAGGTAGGGATTCCCGGCTCCGTAGCGGTCGGTATAAATGGATGTCATCGTGTTGTAGGCAGCCGTGGCGGCAGCCGCGCTGGCATCAATGCCTACTCCTGCGGTCGTCGGGTCGAAGTAGCCAAGGTAGGATTGGTAGTTGCGGTTAACCGAGTTTACCGCGTCAAACATGGAGCCTCCCAACATGCCCATGGTGCGTGAGTTTATCGGCGGAGCAGCGGAACTGGCCTCAGCCGCAAAGGTCTGGCGCATGAGCTGGTTCCACTCGAGGATGACATCCGCTTTGGCGGGCACGGCGAGGAGCACGAGCGAGAGGACCTGGGAAAGGCGGCTAGGTTTCATGGTGTTGGAATGATATAATCATGAAAGTTATGAAATTTATAAGTTAATGTCAAATATCAAATGCCAGCCATGATACTTTGTATTCACCATAAATAGAGGCTTACTCACCAACCAGCCTAATAAGCACCTCCATCAAGCTTTTCCTCGTTCATTCGATCTCATTTGTAGTTGGCTCCTCACACTTGCCACACTGGTTTGTTCGTTTTTCGGCATGAATCCCTGAAACGGCCGACGGACGATAGAGAGTGGGAAGGCTAGGGGGATGGCTGAGGAATAGAGAACGCCAGTCAGGCCGACCGTTGGACGGAAGCCTGGCAGAGGTTTTGGAAATGGGGTTGGTGGATTCGACCTTCCTCCCACCTTCGGAGCAGGAAATGAAATCGAGTAGCTTGGCTTACTTTGCGAAGGGGCTGGTGATCATCGCGCGGAAGCTGTCACTGAGCTTGCTGATGGAGTCCTTCGGGCCGGTGAGCTTGATGAAGACATTGTTGCCGTCCGCGGTGGGAACGATGGCACCGAGGAGCGTGTAGTTTTCCTTCGGGGTCTTGGCACCCATGGGCGGGCCGTCGTTGAAGGTGCCGGTGGCGGTCACGAGCGTGATTTTCTGATCACCAGCGGCGATCTCCTCGGTCTTCGACTCGGGCTTCGTGGCGAACTGGCCGAGCCAGCGGCTGACGTTGGCCTCGACACCACCACCGCCGCCGGGGAAGACGTAGAAAGCGGCTTCGAGCGGCTTGTCCGCGCCTTCAGCCTTCGCGAGGAGCGTGGCCACGCGCATCATGCCGGGCGTGTCGGAGAGCATCCAGGGGGAGCTGTATTTGAATTTGAGACCGCCTGCGTCAATGATGGCGGCGTCCTGAGCGAGCAAAGGCGCCGCAGCGAGGGTGAGAAGGGCGAGCGTGGTGAAGAAACGGCGTTTCATGCTGGGGTAGGTTGTGTGTGGGTTGAAGGCAGATGGATGGTATTACTTAACATGAAGGGTGCCCTTCATGAGGAGGAAGTGGCCGGGAAAGGTGCAGATGTAGGGGTAATCGCCCGCTTCGGCCGGGGCGGTGAATTCGAGTTCGGTCTTCGTGCCGGGCTGCACGAGCGTGGTGTGCGCGAGGATGTCCACGTGGACGCCACCATCGGCACCAGCGGGGATGTAGCTCTTTTGCATGGCCTTCGGATCGGCGGCCATGGCGAGGGCGGCATTGCCTACGACGGCCTCTTTGCCGGGCTTCACGAGCACCCAGTTGTGCGGCAGGCCCTGCACGTTGGGCTGGACGGGGTTGTCAAAGGTGAGCTTCACCTTCTGTCCGGGCTTCACGGTGAGTTCCGCCTGGTCAAACATCATCGGATTGTCCGCGGCAGGCTTGATGAGCAGTTCGCCCATCGAGGGATCCTTCTGCGTGGCGGGGGCTGCCGCCGGAGCGGCGGGTGTCGCGGGTGCTGCCGGGGTCGTGGCATCTTGAGCCGATGCGATGAGACTTGGAGCGAGGAAGACGGCGAAGAGGAACTTCTTCATGGGGGTGCGGGAAGTTTGAAACGGGGCTGCGGGAGAGGCGGGCTTAATCGGGCCGCTCGCCGCCTGTTTATCAACTACTTTCACATCCGTGGAGCGGCCTTCTGCGAAGGAAAGTTTGCCTGTTTCCTGCTCGTATCCCATTTACCCCCAAAACCTATGAACCCCTTTCGCGAAACCGCCCTCGCCTCGCATGGCGTGAGCCGCCGCCACGTCCTGCGCGGACTCGGCACGGCCATGAGCCTGCCCTTCCTCGAATCGCTCGGCTTCCGCGCCTTCGCCGCGGAGGCGAAAAAAGCCCCCGCCAAGCCCCTGCGTGCCGCCTGGCTCTACATCCCGAACGGCGTGAACGTGGACGAGTGGTTCCCTACTGGCGAGGGCAAGGGCTACACGCTCTCCAACTCGCTCAAGACCCTCGAAAAGAATCGCGAAGACTTCACCGTCGTCTCCGGCCTCATGCAGGACTGGGCGCACTCGCATGGCAACGGCGGCGGCGACCACGCCCGCGCCGTGGCCACCTTCCTCACGGGCTGCATGCCGAAGAAAACCGCCGGGGCGGACATTCACCTCGGCATCTCCGTGGACCAGATCGCGGCGCAAAAGATCGGTCACCTCACCCGCCTGCCATCGCTTGAGCTCAGCACCGATGGTCAACGCTCCTCCGGCAAGTGCGACAGCGGCTACTCCTGCGCCTACCAGTTCAATCTCGCGTGGAAAAACGAGACCATGCCCATGGCTCCCGAAATGGACCCGCGGCTCGTGTTTGAGCGCATGTTCGGCCTCGGTGCCGCCTCCGGCAATGGCGCCAATGCCCAGCGCATGCAGCGGATGCAGAAGAGCATCCTCGACACCGTGCTCGACGAGGCCAAGAGCCTCCAGGGCAAGGTAAGCGCCAATGACCGCCGCAAGATCGACGAGTACTTCGCCGCTGTGCGTGACATCGAGACCCGCATCGAGAACGCGGAGAAGTTCCGCGCGAAGATGCCCGATGTGAAAGTGCCCGAAGGCATCCCGGACAGCTACGAGGAGCACATCCGCGCCATGTTTGACCTCCTGGTGCTCGCCTTCCAGACGGACACCACGCGCATCAGCACCTTCATGCTCGCCCACGATGGCAGCAATCGCTCCTTCCCCGAGATCGGCGTTCCCGATGCCCACCACTACCTCTCCCATCACCAGAGCGATCCGCAAAAGCTGGCCAAGATCGCGAAGATCGACCAGTTCTACCTCCGCCAATTCGGCTACTTCCTCGACAAGATGAAGTCCATCAAAGAAGGCGAGGGCACGCTGCTCGACAGTTCCATGATCGTCTTCGGCGGTGCCATCGGCGATGGCAATCGGCACAACCACAACAACCTCCCCATCCTGCTCGCGGGCGGCGGCAACGGCACCATCACGCATGGCAAACGCCAGGTGCTGCCCACCGACACGCCGATGACCAATCTCTACCTCAGCATGCTGGATCGCATGGGCGTGCCTGCGGAGCGCGTGGGAGATAGCACGGGCCGGCTGGAGATTTCGTGAGCCTCAGCTTCTGCCGTCATCCCAAGCATGCTCGTGCCGCGGCCTCTCCTGCGGCGTAGCAGGCCTCGCGGCTGGCCCGGCTGAAAATTGACGGCGAAGGTGAGATGGTGTTGAGCACGACGAGTTGCTTGCCATGCAGGCGGGCCATCTCCGTGCGGTCGGTCATCCATTGGGCGTTCACACAGTGGTGTGAGGCGGCGAGGGTGTGGATCATGCGCAGCGGCAGGAGCCATGGACGTGGCCCCTCGGGCTGGTGGATGCGGTGAACGAAGATCACGTCGATGTCATCGGCAGTGAACCAAGGATCGACCGGAGCCTCGTGGACCACGCCTCCATCGCTGACGAGCCGTCCCTGCCATTCGAGGGGCGAAAAAATGAGCGGCACGGTGCAACTGGCGGCCATCGCCCGGGCCAGCGGGCCGCTTTGAGCTAGCACGCTGGCTTGCGAAGCAATGTCCGTCATGGCGATTAGGAGTCGCGGAGCATTCAGATGCTCGATTTGCCGGTCGCCCACGAGGTGCTGAAAGTAGCTGACGGCTCCACTAGGATCGAAAAGGCCGGGCTGGCACCGCGTGAAGATGTCGCGCAGTTGCTGGAGGCCCCAGGGGGTGCCTTTGATAAAGGAGAAGGGCAGGTCAGTGCCGAGCACGGCCTCGCGAATGGTCTCGGTGGAAAGGCCTGCGGCATGCAATCCGGCGGCGATGGCTCCGGCAGAGGAACCTCCGAGTGCCACGGGCTTCACACCGGCCTGCGAGAGCGTGGCGAGGAAGCCCGCATGCGTGGCATAGCCCATGAACGAGGCCCCGAGCGAGATGGCAACGCGTTTTCCAGCGAGGGCGCTCATGATTTGACCTCACGACCTCCTTTGAGAAACAACACGCCTCCCACCAATCCCCAAAAGACGGAGAAGAGCCAGCCGATGAAAGCGGCGGAGACACACGCGGCCTCCGGCACGCCAGCGAAGCCTGAGAGCAGCGCCTCGAAGGTACGCTCACGCACACCAAGGCCGGAGATGGAGATGGGCAGCGAGGCCATGGCATCGACGACAGGCATGGCGGTGATCACATCGAGCACCGGTGCGTTCGCGCCGACGGCCCGCAGGGCGCAGTAAAAGGTGAGGAACAGGCTGGCATAGACGCCGGTGGAGACGACCACACTGACCAGCGCACGCCGCCAGAGGGCCAGGATGACATCGTGGGTGGTGATGAGCTTCTCGGAGAGACTTTCAAAGAAGGCATTGCCGAGCAGCCGCGGGAAAGTGCGCTTTCCCCAGGCGAGCACCTTCGGCTTAAAAGTGATCCACGAGAGGATCATGCCAGCCAGCGAGACACCCATGAAGCCGCTGAAGCCGGCCAGCAGCAGCCGTGCATCATGCCCGAGCGCCTCCCAGCGCGGCCAGATCATGGCCAGGCAGCCAAAGAACAGCAATCCCACGGAGATGAAGCCGGTGACGTGATCGAGCATGAGCGAGACCCCCACCTGCGCCGCCTGGCCGGGCAGGCGGCGGGTGAGGGACATGATTTTATATGCGTCACCGCCCACCACGCCGATGGTGGAGATGTTGAAGAAGGCCGCGGTGATCTCCGTGCGCACCATGACCCAGAAAGGCATGTGCGGCGCATAGCCGCGGAGAATGACAAACCAGCGGAAAGCGCAAAACACCAGGCCCATGACGGAGGCGGCGAGTCCGGCGAGCACCCAGGGCCAGTTTTGCAGCAGCGAGCCGAGCCGCGGCACGATCTCGGAGACAAAGCCATGCTCGCGAAACAGCAGCACGAGCAGCACCACGCTGATGACGAGCCGGAAGGCGATGGAGAGCTTTCGCTTCACGGCCTATGCCGGTGCCCCGGCGGCCCCTTCGACCGCCTGCGCGATGGAATCGACTGAATGCAGCACCTTCTTCGCCTGCTCCTGATCGGCCATTTTGAAGCCGAAATGCTTTTCGAGCATCACCACGAGCTGGAGGGCGTCCACCGAGTCGAGGCCGACGCCGCTGGGACCAAAAAGAGGCGTTTCGTCACCGATGTCGGCGGCTTTGAGGTCGAGCATGAGCTCGGCGATGAGGAGTTCTTTGAGGCGCTGGCGGGTGAGCATGTGGCAGACGGAGACGAAAATGGCGGCACGTTGTTCAAATCATGCCGCCGTCAATGGGGAGGGCGGTGCCAGTGATATAGCTGGCCTCCGGGCTGGCAAGAAAGAAAACCGCCGCGGCTACCTCCGCAGGACGGGCGAAACGGCGCATCGGAAGCTGCATTTTGAGACCCTTGAGGTGCTCCTCAGTCCACTCCGGCGGCAGGCCACCCTCGATGTAGCCGGGCAGCACCGCGTTCACCGTGATGCCCATGCGGGCGGATTCCTTCGCGAGACTCTTCGTGAGGCCGACGACACCGGCCTTGGCTGCGGCGTAGTTGGTTTGCCCAGCCGGCGGATGGATGGCGCTGAGGGAGGCAATGTTCACGATGCGTCCACCACGCTGCCGCATCATGCCTGGCATAACCGCCTGGCAGCCGTGGAAGACCGCGCCCAGGTTTCCTTCGAGCACACGGGACCACTGATCACTCTTCATGTTCGCCAAAAGGGCGTCGTCATGAAAACCGGCGTTGTTCACGAGCACGTCCACGCTGCCGATTTGTTCCACCGCCGTCTTCCAAGCTTCTGGATCGGTGATTTCGAGAGTCACTAGCCTCGCCCGGTCGGCAAAATGCTCCGCCAAAGCGGCGGCACGCTCACGCCGCTCCCGCACGCCGAGGTGAACGACCGCGTCGGATTCGTGCGTGAGGAAAAACTCGCCCAGAGCGAGTCCGAGGGCGCCGTTGGCTCCGGTGATGAGGATGTTTCGAGGCATGGGAAGGTTGTTTTTAAGCCTTCAGCAGGCCGTGGCAAGCCGTGGTTGCTTCCAGGCGGCTCCTCCTTTACGCTCGCGGCATCGCGGCGGATGCCGTGCGATCTTTTCCATCCCCCCGCCTCACCGAATTTCCTGCGGTGTTCGTTATCGAGCTTTGTGGCCCGGCCCGTTTCAAACCTATCGGGAGCTGCGCAGTTGGAATGTCATGTCATGCCTTCACTGGAAGACAGCGTTCCTGCCCCTGCGGGCGCCCACCTGGACTCATGGGATACGTGAGCCCGCTGCCTCGGACGGCACAGGTGGGTCTGAAAGCGCTCCGGCTCCGCCCGGGGCGCTTTCTCTTTTCGGGGGAGACACTTTCGAGTTTCAGAGCGGCAGCGGCTGGTCTTCGCCGATGACCTTCACTTCGAGTTCCAAGGTCACGCCGCGTTCTTCGAGGGCCTTTTCTTTGATCTTGGCGATCAAATCGAGCACTTCGCGGGCGGTGGCTCCGCCTTCGTTGACGATGAAATTGCCGTGGACGGGCGAAACGACGGCAGCGCCGACGCGGGTACCTTTGAGGCCAAGGTCATCGACGAGTTTGCCAGCGCCGCAGAGTTCGGGGTTTTTGAAAATGCAGCCGGCGCTGGCTCCGATGGGCTGGGAGGTGCGGCGTTTGATGCGGCTGGCTTCCAAACCGGCGTCGATTTGTTCCACGGGGGCCGGTTTGCCTTCGAGCACGGCTCCGACGATGTAGCGATCCTCGAACTCGGGCACGCTGCGGTAGTGATGCTGGATCTCAGCGAGCGGTTTTTCCTGAATGCTGCCATCAGCGGCGATGAAGCGCACGCTGACGACCTGATCGAACATCTCCGCGCCCATGGCTCCGGCATTCATGCGCAAAGCACCGCCGAGGTTGCCGGGCACGCCTTCCATCCATTCGAGTCCGCCCAGGCCAGCATTGCGTGCGGCGCTGGCGATCTTTTTCAGGCGGGCACCGACTCCGACAATGAGGCGCGTGCCTTCGACCTTCACGTCTTCGAACTCGCCCTTGCTCGGATGAATGACCGCGCCGCGGATGCCGCCATCTTTAACAAGCAGATTGGAGCCACGACCGATCACACGGATGGGCACGGAGCTCGAGCGCAAATAGCGCACGATCTCCGCAAAGGCCTCCACGGTGCGTGGCTCGATCCAAAACTGTGCCGGGCCGCCGATGAGGAAGGTGGTGTGGCGATTCATCGGCTCATAAAGCCGTGCCGCGCCACCGCCGTGCGCTTCGAGGATGCTGGTGAGCTTTTCGAGCACCGGCAGATCCTTCGCGATGCAGCGACCGACTTCGTGCACATTCCCCGCGCCGAGTGTGATGAGCAGATCACCGGGCCGCAGCGCATTGCCGACCTTGTCGCGGGCGATGGGCATCGTTGGCGTGCTGCCAGTCTTCGTTCGTAGTTCGGGCTTCAGCCCGCTCTGGTGGGCGATGACTTCCTCCAAAATGGTCTCGCCACTCACGCCGGGCAGCGGCTTTTCGCTCGCTGGATACACGTCCGTGATAAACAACTCGTTCACATCATCGAAGCTGGCCCCGAACTCTTTTTTGAGCAGTTGCGTGCGGCTGAAGCGATGCGGCTGGAAGAGGCAGACGATGCGTTTGGCATTCAAACCCTTCGCCGTGGCCAGTGTGGCCGCGATTTCGCTCGGATGGTGGCCGTAGTCATCGACGACGGTGAAGCGCTCGCCGCTGTGACGAATCTCGAAACGACGTTTGGCACCGCGGAAGCTCTTCAAAGCATGCTGAATGGCCTCAAAGCTCACGCCGCATTTCGTGGCGAGCGCGATGGCGGCGAGGGCGTTGCTGACGTTGTGCTTGCCGGGAATGCCGAGCGTGGCGGTGCCGAGCAATTGCTCGTTTTGATACACCTCGAACTCCGAGTGATCGGGACGCATCGTGAGGATGTTTGCCGAGAAATCGTGCTCGCGGCTCCAGCCGTAGCTCACGCCGTGTGATCCGGCGCAGACCTCGCTGGCCACGGGATCTTCCGCGCAGTAAACCCAGTGGCCGGGCGTCTGGCTGAGGATCTGACGGAAGACCGCTTTGATGGCATCAATGCCATCGTAAAAGTCGAGATGCTCCGGCTCGATGTTGAGCACGATGGCGTGCTGCGGATGGAAATTGACCAGCGTGCCATCGCTCTCATCGCCTTCGGCCACGAAGAGCTCGCCTTCGGGGTCCCAATGCGCATTCGAGCCCAAAATGGGGATCTCCGCGCCGACGTAGTGGCTTGGCTTGAGGCCGCCTTGACGCAAAACATGCGCCGTGAGCGCGGAGGTGGTCGTTTTGCCATGCGTGCCGCAGACGACGACGCCTTTTTTGTTCGCCATCACGGCAGCGAGTGCCTCCGCGCGACGCACGAGCGGGATGCCTTGTTTGTAGGCGGCCTCGTAGGCGATGTTGCCGGGCTTGATGGCGCTCGAGTAGATCACCATGTCGCAGTCATCGACCTCTTTCTCCGT
>JBKCXA010000440.1:0-3862 GCA_046316935.1 Prosthecobacter sp. | reverse complement strand
CGGTGAGGCGTTTCGTGAGTGTTTCGGCCTCCACGGGGGCGTCGATGACGGTTTCGTCCTCCATCAGCGGGAGCGGCGGCCAGTTTTTCTCGGGGAATTTGTCGTGGACCATGTCCTCGCTGTAAGGAATGCCGAGGAAGGTATCGAAGCCGTTGCGGGTGGGCAAAAAGTCGGGTTGGTCGCCCAGGTGCCATTTGCCGAAGCAGGCGGTGGCGTAGCCGTTTTGCTTCAAAAGCTCCGCCATGGTTTCCTCGCCCGGATGAATTCCCCGCGTGGCGACGGGCTGCAAAACCGCCGCACCGATGGCGCTGATGTGCAGGCCGATGCGTCGTGGGTAGCAACCAGTCATGAGTGCGGCGCGACTCGGTGTGCACACGCCGCTGGCGGAGTAGAAACTGGTGAACTTCCGCCCCTCCGCCGCCATGCGGTCGAGATTCGGCGTGCGATGCTTCGTCTGCGGATTGAAGCACGCGATGTCGCCGTTGCCGAGGTTGTCGCAGAGGATGACGACGATGTTGGGCTTCGCGGAAGCGAGGACAGTCGTCAGCAAAAAGGCAATAAGCAGGCGCATGAAGCCTGAACGGCATCAATCGCTCACTTCTTGATGTCTCAGCAAATGCCAAGCGCCTTCGCCACCACGACATCGGCGGTCGGGAGCTGGATGGCTTCGAGCGGCGGGCTGTAGATGGCGGGGGCGTCGAGGCTGCACACGCGTTGCACGGGAGCGTCGAGTTCGTCGAAGATGCGCTCCTGGATCATGTAGGCGATCTGGGCGCCGATGCCGCAGTAGGGCTTGTTTTCTTCGACGTAGATGGCGCGGTGCGTTTTCGCGACAGATTCGAGTATGGTGTCCTCGTCGAGCGGGCGGATGGTGCGGAGATCGACGACTTCGGCGTTGATGCCGTGCTCTTCTTCGAGGATGCGGGCGGCTTCGAGGCAGGTGATGACGGCTTTGCCGTGGGCAATGAGGCTGATGTCGGTGCCTTCGCGTTTCACATCGGCCACGCCGAGCGGGATGAAGAGGTCACCGCCGGGGATTTCGTCGTTGGAGGGGACATCCCACTCTTCGCCGTAGAGCTTGGTGCTCTCCATGAACATGACGGGGTCATTGTCACGGATGGCGGCCTTCATGAGGCCCTTGGCATCGTAGGCGTTGCTGGGGCAGACGCACTTCATGCCGGGGAAGTTCGCCATGATGTTTTCCGGCGTGTGGGAATGGGTGGCGCCGACGCTGGTGCCACCATTGGCCGGGCCGCGGATGACGATGGGGCAGTTGATCTTGCCGCCGGACATGTAGCGGACCATCGCGCCGTTGTTCACGATTTGGTCCCAGGCGACGGTGTAAAAGCTCCAGAACATGAGCTCCATCACCGGACGCACGCCGAGCATGCTGGCACCGATGCCCATGCCGATGAAACCGGCCTCTGAGATCGGGGTGTCCACGAGGCGCTTGTCACCCCACTTGTCCCACAGGCCCTGGGTGACTTTATAAGCGCCGTTGTATTGGGCGACTTCCTCCCCCATCACCACGACCATGGGATCACGGGCGATTTCTTCGTCGAGGGCTTCACGGATGGCGTCGCGGTAGGTGATTCGGCGGGGCATGGCAGATTTTGAGGGGGCAGTTAGTCGGAGAGACCGGGGGCGGTGTCAAGCCGGGCGGCATAGGCCCTTTGATGAGGTGAGCAGAGCCAAAGGCGTGCCCGTTTTGGCCCGGAAAACGCTACTTGTTAACAAAAACTAAGATTTTTGAGAAATCATGATTGACGGAAGGCGTAATGTTTTGTTGAACAAGGTCGGGACCTCGTCCTGCGCTGCTTCTTCTGCTGTCTCCAGCCTCATTTTCCTCCAAAAAGTCCGCGCACACATCGTGATCCTCTCTTAGACTGTTTGCCCCCCGCGTCTGGCGGGAGGGCAAAGATTTAGACCTTTGCACCGTTAAACAGAAAGAATGCTCAACATGGAACTCGATGGAGGAATCAAGATCTACCTGCGAGAGATCGGCAAGACTGACTTGCTGACTCCCGAGCAGGAGGTCGAACTCGCCGAACGCATCAAGCGTGGCGACCCCGAGGCACGCTCCCACATGATCCGCGCCAACCTGCGCCTCGTGGTGAAGATCGCCCAAGATTACGCAAACTACGGCCTGCCCCTGCTGGACCTCATCTCCGAGGGCAACATCGGTCTGATGAAAGCCGTGGAACGCTTTGACCCCAACAAAGGGGGCAAGCTCTCGACCTACGCCGCCTGGTGGATCAAACAATCCATCAAGCGCGCCCTCGCCAACCAATCCAAGACCATCCGCCTTCCTGTCCACATGGTGGACAAGATCAGCAAGATGCGCCGCGTGGCCATGGCCATGTCCGAAGAACTCGGCCGCGAGCCCACCGACGACGAGCTGTCCGAGGAAATCGGCATCGACCGCGCCAAGCTCAGCCAGCTCAAGGTCGCCAGCATGCGCCCGGCGTCCCTCGACGCCCCGATCAGCGAGGACGACAGCACCGAGTTCGGCGAAATCGTCGGCGACGAAAACGCGCTCACGCCTTTCGAGCTCCTCTCGCACAAAAACATGCACGGCCAGCTCGACGGCCTGCTCACCGTGCTCGACGCCCGCGAACTGAAGATCATCGAAGCCCGCTTCGGCCGATCCGGCCAGAAGCCGCGCACGCTGGAAGAAGTCGGCCAGGAGTTCGGCGTCACCCGCGAGCGTATCCGCCAGCTTCAAAACATCGCCCTGCGCAAACTGCGCCGTGCCCTTCAGAAGAAGGAAGACCCGATTCCGAAGGCTCTCCGCAATGCCGGCGGCAAAAAGAAGCGCGGCAAGAAGAAGGAGCAGGAGGAAGTCGAAGTCGAGCCCGAGGAAGATCTCGGCGCCGAGGAGTAATCCCGCGTTTGAATTCAAAAGCCGCGTGGAGCGATCCGCGCGGCTTTTTTCATGTCTGCGTCAGATCCAGCCCGCGTTTCGGGCCACCAGCCAGGCTCCCGCCAGCAGGATCAAAATGGCCGTGGCCCATCCGGCGCGGGCTGCCAGCAGATCGTGAGGATTCGAGGCTTCCGACCACTCGTGGCGCATGCGCCGACGGCGCACGAGGGGGCTGGTAGAGGAATCTTCAGGAGGTGGCATGAGTCGCGGTGAAATCATCCATACACTAGATACCCATCCGTGGCGATCCGTTACGCTTGCTGATGAACATTCATGGCAGTTGCTGCATGGCTTGTTGCAGCGCCGGAAAGCACGTCTAGTCTCGTTGCCCATGAAGACGCGCCTTCTTTTGGTCCTCGGCATGGCTTTCGGTGTCATTCACGCGCGTGAGTGGAAGAGTGCCGATGGCAGCAAGACCGTCGAGGCGGCCTTTGTGGCGGTGCAGGGGGACAAGCTGGCGCTGAGCATCGCGGGTAAAAACTCGCTGTTTCCACTCACGGCCTTTGCCGCGGATGATCAGCAATTCGCGAAAAACGCCCAGGCCATCACCGAGAGCGCGGCGAAGTTCGGACCGCAGTCGTTTGAATTTGCGCATCCGGTGGAGGATGGCAGCGGATGGATCTGCCGCCTTGCATTGAAAACCGATCTGAAGGCGGGCGGTCCGAAACTTTTCACCGGTGAAGCCTTCTTCCTCGTCACGAAGGATGCTTTTGCGCATCAAAAAGGTCAGCGGATCGAGAACCAGGTGCTTTTCGGTGCGGGTGGCCGGACCTACCATCCGCTCGCGGGTGATCCCGCGATGGTGCGGGCCTTTGCGCTCGATGCGGAGCATGCCACGCAGAGGTGGATGGATGTGATGGCCGCCAGTGGAGGCGATACCGCCAAACAAGCGCCGAATGTGCTTGAGCCGGATGTGGAGATCGCCACGCGGCATGGTTT
>JBKCXA010000439.1:0-5302 GCA_046316935.1 Prosthecobacter sp. | reverse complement strand
CGGGCGGCGACCCGTCGCCCTGCCCCGGGGGGCCGGGCTGTGCCCGGGGGGGCCGGGGGGGGGCGCACAGGAGCACGCAGAGCCGGAAGGTCAAAGAAACATTCAAGTCGTTACATTGGTGTGTGCTGGCCTTTGCCAGATTTCTTCGAGATGTCCGGCTTCCGCATTGAAAAAGACCATCCACGCGGCAGCCTCGCGGGATGGAGCAGTTTGATTTTGATCTGGTGGTGGTCGGCGGTGGCAGCGGCGGCTATGCGGCGGCCCGCACGGCGCATGGCGAGGGCCTGAAAGTAGCCGTGATTGATGGCGCGGCGGAGCTGGGCGGCCTGTGCATCCTGCGGGGCTGCATGCCGAGCAAGACGCTGATCGAGTCCGCCAACCGCCAGCTCGTGGTGCGGCATGCGGCGGAGTTTGGGCTGAAAGCGGTCTCGAAAGGCGTCGAGGTGCGCCGGGTGCGGGATCGGAAAAGGACGCTCATCGCCGACTTTGCTGGTTATCGCCAGGGACAGCTTGAGGACGGGCGCTTCACCCTGTATCGCGGCCGGGCCTGTTTTGTGGATGCGCATGTCGTGAAGGTTTCGCCGAGGGATGGCTCGCCTGATTTTCAGGTGCGGTCGCGAAGCTTTGTCATCGCCACCGGCTCGGAGGTGTTTGTGCCGTCAGTGCCGGGGCTGGCTGAGACGGGCTTTTGGACCAGCGATGAGGTTTTGGATGCCGAAAAGCTGCCGCAAACGGTCGCCGTGCTCGGCGGCGGAGCCATCGCCCTCGAAATGGCGCACTACCTGGAGGCCATGGGATGTGGGGTGACGCTCATCCAGCGCTCTTCGCAGCTTTTGACCGGCCTGGACAGCGACTGTGGCGATGTGGTGAAAGAGGCCTACGAGCGCCGGGGCATGAAAGTTCATTGCGGCACGCACCTGGTCTCTGCGTCTGCGAAAGAGGGCAAAAAGCGGGTGGAGTTCACCCAGGACGGTCACACGCATGCGGTGCTCGTCGATGAGGTGCTGCTGGCAATGGGCCGGCAACCGGCGACCCGCGGTTTGGGCCTCGAAAAAGCCGGGATCGCTGCTCCAAAGGGCAAAATCACGGTCAATGAACACATGGAGACCACCCGTCCCCATGTATTCGCCGCGGGCGATGTGTGCAGCCCCCTGGATGTGGTTCATGTGGCGATCCAGCAGGGGGAGATCGCCGCCCGCAACGCGGCCCGGCTGCTGCGCGGCGAGCCTGCCGAGGAGGCCATCGACTACCGCCTGCTGCTTTTCGGCGTGTTTTCCCATCCGCAGGTCGCCATGGTGGGAGCCACGCAGGAGAAACTGCGGCACCAGGGCATCCCATTTGTGGAGGCCAGCTACCCTTTCAACGACCATGGCATGTCCATGGTGATGGGCGAGACGGACGGCTTCGTCCGCATGCTGGGTCACGCGGAGACCGGTGAGATCCTCGGCGCCTGTGTGGTCGGCCCGAAGGCCACGGAGCTCATCCACGAGGTGGTCGTGGCGATGCATTACCGCTCCACCGCGAGAGATTTCATGAGCATCCCGCACTATCATCCCACGCTCAGCGAGATCTGGACCTACCCGGCGGAGGAGATCGCTGATCAAGTGGCGGGTCGTTCGTGAAGCTGGACATTCTCCGGCCGGTGCGCTTCCATTTCGGCATGCGACTCTTTTTGCTCCTCTGCCTGCTGCTGCCCCTCACGGGCTGCGGTCTGCTGAAAAAGAAACAACCGCCCCCGCCGAAGGACAACCGCACCGGGCAGGCGCGGGTCATCGGAGTGATCGAAATGGTGAACCCGGAGCAAAACTATGTGCTCATCAATTGCGACACGCGGCCCACGCTGGAGGCCGGGGTGGAGTTGATTGCGCTCGATTCCAACGGGCAAAAATCAAAGCTCGTCGTCACCCCGGAGCGAAAGGGGAATTACCTCACCGCTGACATCAAAGAGGGCACGCCCTCGGTGGGATGCCTGGCGCTGCAAAAAATCCGCGAATCTGACAAGCTGCCTGCCCCTCCCTCCGCGGCCCCTGCGGTGGATGGTGCCACCCTGCCAGCCTCAGCGGCTCCTTCCTTCGACATGCCAACGGAACGTCCGCCGCCGATTCCCGAGATCCAGTTCCCCTCGAAGCCGGCCCCTGCTTCCAGCGGTGATCTCCCCCTGCCGGCCCCGCTGGAGCCTTCCACCCTGCCGCCGGTCATCCGATGATCTCCGAGAGCGAGGCTTTGCAACGTGTGCTGGCAGCGGTGGCTCCGCTAGAGACTCGGCGGCAGTCATTGGCGGATGCGCTGGATGCTTTCTCGGGTCGTGATGTGATCGCCACGGTGCCGATTCCTGGCTTCGATCAATCATCGATGGATGGCTACGCGCTGCGGGCTGCTGATGCAGCGCTCGAAAGCCTCCCTGTGATCGGCGAGCAGCCGGCGGGACGAGATTTGGGGCTTGTTTGCGAACCGGGAAGTTGCCTGCGCATCTTCACTGGGGCTCCTTTGCCGCGAGGAGCCGATGCGGTGATCATGCAAGAGGATGTGAAACGCGAGGGCGATGCCATCCGCTGCCTCGAAGTCGTCGAGAAGGGCGAAAACGTGCGTCGTGCAGGTGCTGATGTGTGTGCCGGGCAGATCATCATTCGCCGAGGCGAGGGACTCACTCCGGCTCGTTTGGGGCTTTTGGCTTCACAAGGGCTCACGGAGGTCGAAACGGTGAAAAAGCCTCGCGTGGCCGTTTTGAGCACGGGAGATGAACTGGTGCCTCCAGGTGCCGGTCCGCTATCACCCGGCCAGATTTACAATTCGAATGCCACCATGCTGGCGAGCCTGCTGCGTCGTCTCGGCATCGCAGAGGTCACGACGGAGCACTGCGCGGATGATTTGGACGTGACGACACGATGCCTGGAGCATCTCACGACCTCGCACGACGCGGTGATCCTCAGTGGCGGTGTCTCTGTGGGCGATCACGATCAGGTAAAGCCTGCCTTGAAGCAGCTTGGCATCGAGCCGCAGCTCTGGCGGGTGAAAGTAAAGCCCGGCAAGCCCTTCTTGTTTGCGAAAGGGCCTCGTGCCTTTGTTTTCGGACTACCGGGGAATCCCGTCTCGTCCTTCGTGACCTTTTTGCTCTTCGTGAAGCCAGCCTTGCTCCGGTTGATGGGCGCTGCCGAGTCGGAAATCGAGCCGCTGATGCTCCCCGTGCCCGTCGTGGAAATGATGCGCAATGATGGCGACCGTCCGCACTACATTCGCGGACGTATCGTGAAGGGCTGCTTCGAATCGAGCGGCATGCAGCAGAGTCATGCGCTGCATGCGCTGGCCCGTGCAGATGCCTTGCTGAGGCTGGAGGCAGGTGAAACGATCGAGGCGGGTGCCTGCGGCACGGTTTGGCGGCTGGATTGAAACAGTTGCGCCTGCATGGGGGCGCTTCATGCTCGCCGCCCTCATCATGGAACACGTTCTCGTCATCACTCGCGCCCTCCTGGATCAACTCGGCAGCTTTCAAGGTTTCCAGCCCGATGCGGAGCGTTACCTGCACGCCATGCTGGCTCCCGGAGCGAACCATTTCATGGAGCGACCTGCCGCCGAGATCGATCCCTCCCACAAGCAGCTCATCCCGTATGCCGTGTTTCATCACGCGGGCCGCTACCTCACCTACACCCGCGGGGGCAGCTCCGGTGAAAAGCGCCTCGTGGCCAAGCGCTCCATCGGCATCGGCGGCCACATCAATCCCATCGACGCGGCG
Source organism: Prosthecobacter sp. (assembly GCA_046316935.1). Lineage (GTDB taxonomy): Bacteria > Verrucomicrobiota > Verrucomicrobiia > Verrucomicrobiales > Verrucomicrobiaceae > Prosthecobacter. Next base: position 1,572 of record JBKCXA010000439.1, on the reverse strand, counting down.
CAGGACAGTCTCGGCGAGACGATGTATTACAACGGCGTCGAGCGTGAGATGGCCGAGGAACTCGTCATCGGCGGCACGCACACGCAGCGTGTGATCGGCCTCATCAACGACGACTCCACGGAGGTCGGCAGCGTTCATCTCGGCGTGGTGCATCTGTTTGAGCTGTCGAATGACGATGTGAAGTCCAACGAGGATGCCATCCAGGACCTGCGCTTTGAGACCCTCGAGGACCTGCACGGGAACCGCGACCGGTTGGAAACTTGGTCTCAAATTTGCATCGACCACCTCTGGCAGGCCCGTTAAAAGCCCGCCCTCGCTCCGGCAGGCAAGAAAACCTTGTCGCCACGGCGTAAACCTGTTTTGCTTCGATCATCTCATGGAAGAAACCACCCTCAGCGCCTCTGACGCCGCCTTGCCGGTCACTCCATCCGAACCCGCACCGGGCAGCAGCGCTGCCGAGGATCGTGATTTGGTCGCCCGAGCACAAAATGGCGATACAAGGGCCTTTGACGCTCTCGTCCGCAAATACACCCCGAAGCTCTATGGCATGGTCTATAACATGACCTCCAATCGCGAGGACACCGCGGACCTGCTCCAGGAGGTGTTTGCCAAGGCTTACCGCTCTCTCAGCCGGTTTTTGGGAAAATCCTCGTTCTACACGTGGATTTACTCCATCGCCGTCAATATGACGCTTAATCATATCAAGAAGCGCGGGCGTCACATGAAGGTGAGTCTTGACGATGTAGATACAGGGATAGAGAACGATCCAGACTTCATCGCCGTGACCACCGCCAAGACCGGCGTGGGCCGCGAGGTAAACATCCATGAGCTGCAAAAAAGACTGAACGAGGCCATGATGAAGCTGTCTGAGGATCACCGCACGGTGGTGACCCTGTATGACATCCAGGGCCTCCAGCATGCCGAAATCAGCAAGATCCTGGGCGTCTCCGAAGGCACCGTGCGATCCCGGCTGTTTTACGCCCATCGACAGTTGCAGTCCTATCTCGACGATTTTGTAAAGTAACCCACCCTCCCGCGAACATCCACGACACCCACGCCATGCACGACGACGAGTTCGAAGCCATTCGCAAGCTGATGCGCCTCAAGCGCCACGAAACGCCCGGAGAGGGCTTCACCGAGGACTTCCTGAAGGAATTCCACCGCCGCCAGAGAGAGCTGGCCCAGCGCCAGTCCGGCCTGGACCGCTTCCTCCAGATGCTCGGCGACAAATTTGAGGCCTTCCTCAATCCCAAATGGGGTCTTGCTGCCGCAGCGGCCGTCATTGCTCTCGTGGCCGTCTCTTTGAACGCTTTCAATAGTCCTGCTCCGGCCTCCAATCAGCCTGCTCAGGCGGCCACCAAGGTCGAAGACTCGAAGAAGAAGGACGCCGAGCAGAACGATGGTCTCAAGAACAAGCCCGCTGGTGTCGCGGTGCCGGTCAATGGCGGCACTGACCGCTAAAGAGTCGGGTCTTCATCATCCGAAGAAAGGAGCGTCCGCGATGGCGCTTACCTTCTTCGCATGAACGTGATCCAAACAGAAAACGCCCGCGAAGGCTCCACCGACTGGCAG
>JBKCXA010000438.1:0-4632 GCA_046316935.1 Prosthecobacter sp. | reverse complement strand
GCGAGACTCAGGGCGAGGACGGCAGCTTTGGTGATGCTTACCAGACGGGCATGTCACTGCTCGCCGTGGCTTTGAACTACCGCTTCCTGCCAATTTACGAACGCTGACCCTTTGTTTGATGAAACGCCGCCTTCGCCTTCTCACTGTTGTTTTGCCTCTTCTGCTGCTCGGGGGGGTGATTGGATGGGAGACCATTCGGGAGCGAAAAGAGACGGAAGGGACCGGATTGACTGAATTGACCCAAGTGACGGCTTTGAACGAAAAACAGGCTCAGGCGGTGGTGGATGATGGGAAGACTGAGGAGGCGTTTCGGGCTTGGTGGGGGCGTTTTCAAACGGTGGAGGCGGAGAAGCGTTCAGCGATGCTGCCGGAAGGGCGCGCGGTGCTGGCGCAGCGACGCGTGCGGATGACGCGGTTGATTCGAGAGGACCCAGAGCAGGCGCTGAAGGAAGCGCTGAAGCTGCACGAGTATGAAGCGATGCCAGCGGAGCTTCGCGGGCTGGTGGAGAAGCCCTTCAGCGCCGCGGCGGCGTATGATTACTATCCGGTGTGTGGTGCGCCGGCAGGTGTGCCGGATCATGTGGCAGCTTTGAGCCTGGAGGACGGCCGGTTTGATGCGTTCACGTTTGGGCGTCGCGCCGGGGTGATGAGCAAGAAGTCACTTCCCGTGCAAGGCATCACGCTGGATGGCGCGGCGGCGATGCATGACATGGCTTTGAGAAGGCTGGACGCGGCCGAGGTGGCGACGGCACAGCGACTTTTCCCGATGGGGCAGAAGGATGCCGCGAAGAGTTTTCTCACGGGTGAAGCCATCGCGGTGGCTCCGGTGGTGGCGCTGGGAGGCGGCCGCTTGTATCACTTCGCGAATGAGGCGGAGCTCACGCAGCTCAATGAAGCTCTCGCGAAGCTCGACGAGCTTCCGGGGCCGAATGCGGGCTCGGATGTGCTGTATCAAGCGATGGCCGCCGATGGCAGCAGCGGCGGTTTTGACCTTTCGGGTGCTCAAGCTGCCGAGCAGATGCAGGCGGATGCGTGGACGGAGAATCCGAAAAACGTCTTTTTGATCCGGGCGGACTTCAGCGACCTCACAGGCCTCTCTTATTCGCCGGCCACGCCGGCCACGGTGATGAACGGCGCGGTGTCCGATCAGATCCGCGCCATGTCCTACGGCAAGACGTGGATCATCGCGGGTGTGAGCCAGAACCTCTACCGCATGCCGCAGACCTCCGCCTACTATGTGAACGGCGGTGCCAGCCGGAACAGCGAGCTGCTCCGCGATGCGCGAAACACCTTCCGCAACCTCCGCAGCGGTGCTGACGCGGCCATCGACATCGGCCCGGTAAGCAACAACACGAATGGCGATGGCAGCGGCCTCGGCACCTACGACATCGTGGGCGTGCTGTTTGGCAGCATGGGCATGATCAGCGGTGGCGTGACCTACGCGGGCCTCGCGGGCGGTGGCAACCTGTGGATGCAGGGCAGCATCAGCGACGGTGTTTTCACCCACGAATTCGGGCACAACTACGGCATCGGGCACTCGAGCTTCTGGCAAACGAGCGATAGCAGCGTCTTCGGCACCGGGACGAACATCGAATATGGCGATGACTACGACATCATGGGCGATGGCGACCTGCCGAAAGGCCACTTCCATGCGCAGGCAAAGGCGAAGCTGAACTGGCTGACCTCGAGCGAGTGGAGCGACGCGACTGCCAGCGGCTCGGCGACGTATCGCGTGCATCGCATCGACAGCCAGTTCACCACCGGCACGCCACGCGGCGTGCGCATCACCCGCAGCGCCGTCTCCGGCAGCGAGGAGTATCTTTGGCTGAATTACCGCCCGCTCTATGTGGGCATTCCGTTCTTCGAAAAAGGCGCTTACATGGTGTGGCAGCGGCCCGGTCAGACACGGAGCTGGCTCGTCGATACCACACCGGCGACGAGTGGCGTGAAATCCGACGCGCCCATTCCGCTCGGCAGCACCTTCGCGGAGGCTTCGTCGAATGCCTTCATCACGCCGCTGGCCCTCGGCGGCAGCGGTGACGATGCTTACCTCGATGTGAGGGTGAATTTTGGCACCTTCCCCGGCAATGCCGCGCCTACCGCTGGAGCCATCAGCGGCCTCGCCACCGTGCCTGCCCGCACGAGCAATCTCTACTCCGTCTCCGCCAGCGATGCGAACGGCGACACGCTCGCTTACTCATGGAATACCGGCGATGGCAGCGTGCCCGGCAACTCCTCCGGCATCGCTCAAACCTGGACCGTGGGCGGCAGCTACACGCTGAATCTCACCGTGAGCGACATGAAGGGCGGCACGCTCCCACTTTCCAAATCGGTGACCGTGACCGATCCGCTCGATACCTGGACAACGGGCAGCGTGGGCAGCAGCGAGTATCTGGAGCAAATCGTGTATGCTGAGGGTCGCTATGTGAGCGCCGAATACTTCGGCGGCGTCTTCCTGAGCTGGGATGGCGTGACGTGGAGCAGTGCCGGAGATCCGCCGGACATCGACCGGCCAAAGCTGGCCTACGGCGCGGGCGTTTTTGTGGCTGCTGGCATCAAAGAAAGTGCTCCGACCACAGCTCAGATCACCTGGTCTCCCGATGGTCGCCGCTGGAACCAAGCGACCTTTCCCAACGGCGTGCCGTATGTGCGTGCGGTGGCCTTTGGTGGCGGCAAATTCACCGCAGTGGGCGATGACGGCACCGTTTTGACCTCCGCCGATGGCTTGACGTGGAGCGTGACGACCATCGGTGCCATGCCGGACCTCCGCCGCATCGTCTGGAGCGGCAGTGCGTGGGTTGCGGCGGCCGTGAATCCCACTGGCAGCAATGCCGAGGTCATCTGGACCTCCCCCGATGCCGTGACGTGGACGGAGCGCACGATGCGTGGCTTTGATATTTATCAGCTCGTCACCAGCGGCAGTAAAGTCTTCGCCATCGGCTGGTATGGCGGCGTCGATTTTTCCGCCGATCACGGCGTGACGTGGAAGAAGGCCACGCTGCCCTCCGGCACACGCTGGACGACGTATCTGATGGCCGCGGCGGAGGACGGCACGCTGCTCTGCACCGCTCGTGCCATGGATGAGCCGGGCACTTCATATGCGCTGCTCGTTTCCATGGATGGCCAGCGCTGGGTGCGAGCCAGCGGCAACACGAGCGTGGTGAATGCCGATGCGCTCGCCTGGGGTGACGGACGCTTCCTCACCGTCGAGGATGGCGGCGTGACACGTCGCTGCGATTCCTTCTATCCCACGAATGCCGCGCCGAATGCCAGCTTTACCACCGCACCGGCCACCGCGAATGCCCGCCAGCCTGTCTACCTCGCCGCGAATGCCACGGATGCCGATGGCGGCGCTTTGACCTACGCGTGGGACTTTGGCTCGCAGGCCGATGTGCAGGAAGGTTTCGAGATCGCACCGACTTTCAGCTTCGGCGGACCTTACAATGTCACGCTGCGAGTCAGCGACGGACGCGGCGGCGTGGCCACGCTGAACCACACGATCACCATCACCGACCCGGCGAGGACCTTCACGAATCGCTCCGTGTCGTCGGCGGTGGGAGATTTGAATGCCGTCGCGGCAGGTGGTGGGCGTGTGGTGGCGGTGGGCAGCCGCTACGACACCACTTTCAAAGGTCCGTGGGCATGGTCCACCAACGGCAGTTCTTGGACAACGGGGGAATTTGGGCTGAATGAGCAAATGCATGCGATCACGCACGATGGCGCCCAGTTTCTCGCCGCAGGCCAGGGCAGCAGCGGGGGATGGCGCGGCTTGGTTAAAACCTCGCCAGACGGTGTGACGTGGACTCAACGCTATTTCACCGGCACGGAGCTCTATGCCATCGCGTATGGCGGCGGAGTTTATCTGGCCGCGGGCAATGATGGCAGCGTCATCCGTTCCACCAACGGCACGACTTGGTCGGCGGTGGCTGTCCCAGGTATCACCACGAGTGAGACTTTCGACGGTCTTTCCTGGAATGGCAGCATCTTCCTCCTCACCGGCTACACTGGCACCAACGGCACCACGAAGGTCTTCACCTCCTCCGATGGCTCAACTTGGGTCGATCAATCCGCCGGCGCTGGTGTGGCGAGCTGGCAGGACCTGCGCAAATCGGCGTGGCTGAATGATCGCTTCGTCAGCAGTGGCTGGTATTCGAAGCTGCGAGTGTCCACCAACAGCGGCGCCACCTTCTCCACCACCCGCACGGACACTGAAGAGACACCCGGCCTGGCCTACGGCGGCGGTGTTTACTTTGCCGCCGGTGTGAATCGCAGCGCCTCCAACGCCGACATCGACCTCCTCTCGCTCAACGGCACCGACTGGTTCTCCTACACCGCCCCAACAACGACGGACCGCAACGGCGCGGTCTTCTTCAACAGCACCTTCATCACCGTGGGTGATGCCGGCAGCATCTGGCAGAGCGCCACACTCACCGGAGCCAGCGGTTTCGCCGCGTGGCAGTCATCGAACTACCCGAGCGGTGGCATTCCTGCCCTCGCGGACCGCGATCCGGATGGCGACGGGCTCAACAACTTCGCCGAGTATGCGTTGGGCCTCGCACCCGGCACGCCGAATGGCTCCATGAGCCGTGCCGTGCAGCAAACCGGCCGCACCTGGCTGCATCTCGACCTCCC
>JBKCXA010000437.1:0-10907 GCA_046316935.1 Prosthecobacter sp. | reverse complement strand
CCGCGAACGACACCGCCGCCCTCGGCTGACCCGCTCTTTGACTCTCTGGCAAGGCGCGGAACGGGCACCCCGTCCCGCGCTTTGCTGCTTCCAACCCCATGGCACTCGTCCTCCACAAGCTCCGCAACGGTCTGATCTACTCGCAGGCCTTCGCCGACTATCTGGAGTCGAAGCACAACATCGAGCACTTTGGCCATCCGGGGGAGGTTTTGCACCTCGACTACGTCCGCTGCAGCCAGGGTGACCTCGCCGGGCAGGAGTGGTGGCAGCTCGAGTGGCTCAGCGGCATGAACGCCCCCACCGAGCACCGTCACCAAATCGGTGATGTGGAGGTGTACATCCCGAAACAGGCCATGCGGGGGCTGAAAAGCCGCTGGCTGCATTCCGACGGGCAGAACGTGGTCGTTAAAAAATGATGAAACCCGAATGGCGAATGACGAATGAAGCCCGAATGCTCGAAATCCGAAGCACGGCCATCGTTGCATCGTCATTGATTCATCATTCCTCATTCTGATTTCGTCATTCCCTCATGCCCACCCTGGCCGACATCGGAGAAGACAAGCTCATCCGCCGCCTGATGCGCGGAGTGAAACTCGATCGTGATGTCATCGCCGGGGCGGGAGATGACTGCGCCGTGGTGCGCAGCACAAAAAACGAGCACACGCTGCTCAAAACGGACGCGCTGGTGCAGGACGTGCATTTCACGCTCCAGACGCCGCCGAAGCTCATCGGGCGAAAGGCCATCGCCCGGGTGGTGAGTGACTTCGCGGCCATGGGCGGCACGCCGCGGCATGCCATGATCACCTTGATCGCTCCACCGAGCATGGAGGTCGAGTTTCTCGCCGAGGTCTATCGCGGCATGAAGGCGATTGCGAAAGACTACGGCATCAATCTCGTGGGGGGCGAGACCTCGCGCGGCCTCGTTTTGATGCTCTCCATCTCCATGACCGGCACTGTGCCCTCGAAGAGCTGGCTCTCCCGCAGCGAGGGAAAAGCCGGTGATGTGCTTTTGGTCACCGGAAGCCTCGGAGGCTCGATCAAAGGCAAGCATCTCAAATTCACACCGCGCCTCGAAGAAGGCCGCTGGCTCTCTGAAAACGCCCATCCGCATGCCATGATGGACATCAGTGATGGCCTGGCAAAGGACCTGCCGCGCCTCGCCCTCGCCAGCGGCACGCACTTTCAGGTCAATGTGGCCTCGCTGCCCTGCAATCCTGGCTGCACCTTCGATCAGGCCTGGGGTGATGGTGAGGATTACGAGCTTCTCCTCGCCGTGAACCCGCGCTCGCTGCGCTCGCTGAAGGCTAAATGGAGTGCGGCATTTCCAAAACTGCCGCTGACGGTCATCGGCAAGCTCGTGCCGCCCGGTGAAGGCCGTCCGCCTGACTTCGAAAGCACCGGCTGGGATCATTTCGCCCTCAGTGCTGACGCATGATCACGGCTCCTGAAGAAAAGCACTATGATCGTCTCACATGGTCACTCGCCATGCAGTTGGTATCTTTCGTGATTTGGCCTCGATATGCAGATGTTCCCACGTTTGTTGGGTTAGATCTGCTTTCTGATGTTCTAGTTGGTGGAAGCCTTCTCGCAGTGATTGGTGCTTTGAGGCGGGCGGATTGGTGGCTGAAACTATTCGCCTTACTTCTTTGTGTTTGGCCTGCCTTTTACATGTTTTGGTCATTCCGGTTAAATTTTCCGCATTTGCTCAAAACAATAAATCCCTGATCGGCTATGCCGTTGTTACGCATTCTTCACACCGCGGATGAAGCCCACGCCTGGGGCATGCAACTCGCGCCAACACTCGCTGAGGGCGATGTGATCGCCTTGTGCGGCAATCTTGGCGCAGGAAAGACGCAGATCACGCGTGGCATCGTCGCGGGCATGGGATCGCAGGCGGAGGTGACCAGTCCGACCTTCACCCTGGTTCACGAGTATCTCGATGGTCGCCTGCCGGTCTTCCATTTTGATTTCTACCGCATGGAAAACGCTGCGGAGGTCATCGGCATCGGCTGGGATGAGTTCTTGAACGAGCCTGGTGTCATCATCGTCGAGTGGGCGGACATGTTTCCCGAACTGCTGCCGCCCGGAACGAGATGGTTCCACATCGAGGCGCGACCGGATGGCTCGCGCGAGGTCTCCGAAAAGCCGGTCGAGCTCTGATCAGTGCTTGGACGAAGCCCCGCAGGGAAATCGGCATGTGATGGTGACACCCTGATGGTGTTTGGAGTCGATCTTCAATTCTGCACCGATCAGGCTGGCTCGATAGCCCATCACACGCAGGCCGATGCCGTTGCTCCTCCTTTGCCGCCGCATGCCGCCACCATCGTCACTGACGCTCAGTTCGGCATGCGTATGGGAGATGCGTCGAAGCTTGATCTGGAGCATCCTGGGCTTCCCATGGCGGAGAGCGTTGTTGACCGCCTCCTGAGCGATGCGGTAGAGATTTGCCTCAAACTCGGGATCATCGAGGCTCACGTCCGAGTCGATCTCACATTGAGTTTTTACCCTGAAATCGGTGTTCACTGTCTCGGCGAGCAGGCGCAATCCGCCGGTGAGCCCGCGGTGCCGGACGGAAAGTGGTGACAGTCCGTGGGACATGCGCCGCACCTCAGCGACGGCCTGCTGGATGAGTTCGCCGATGCGTGCGGCGGATTGTTTTTGCGCGCCTTGCAACTCGGACTCGAGGAACTGGTTCAGCGAGTAGATGCCGGTCAGCGTCTGGCCGACGCCGTCGTGGAGATTGTGCCCGATGGTGGCCTGCTCCTCCTCCGCCACGCGGATGACCTCTTGTTCAAGCCGGAGGCGCTCGGTGATGTCGGTGCCGGTGATGATGATTCTTTGCACCATGCCATCGGGGGCTCGGAGCGGCGTGCTCTGGATCTCGACATGGAAGACGCCCCTCAGGTAGCCATGGACGCGGAGGACGACTGGAGGATTGTCCCTGCCGTAAAGGAGGTTTTGAAAACGCTCCATGGACCGTGGCACCTCTTCTGGATCGAGCATGCCTGCCTCCCAAGGTGTCTTGCCAATCAGCTTTTTCATGGGATAGCCCAGCAGGCTGATGACGGCTTTGTTCACATGGGTAAAGCAGCCCTTCGAGTCCATCACAAGGATCAGGGCGGTCGTCTGATCGAGCACGGTCTGGTTGAAGCGCTGGCTTTGGATCAACTGCTCCTCGGCTTGTTTTCGGTCGTCGATGTCGGAGATAGTTCCCGTCATGTGAACCGGCCTGCCCTGCGCATCCCGCCGGGCCTTGCCACGGGCGATGAACCACCTGTAGGGTCCGCCTTTGGTGCGCAGCCTAAACTCGACCTGATAAGGCAGCTGCTGCTTCAGATGGCCTTCGAGGACCTTTTTCACGCGCGGGACATCATCGGGGTGAAGGCGGTCGAGGAAACTTTCCTGGCGGGAGCTCGGCAGTTCATGATCCGCATACCCAAGCATTTCCTTCCAGCGAGGCGAGAGATAGACCTCGTCGCTCAGCATGTTCCAGTCCCACAACCCGTCGGTGCTGCCGATGAGAGCTTGGGCGTAGCGTTCCTCGCTTTGACGCAAGGATGACAGGACTCGATGATGGTCCACCGCCATGGCCACCAGTTGAGCCGCGGCTTCCACGGTGGCCAGTTCGGCGGCTCCGGGCACATGAGGCCGTCCGTGATAGCAGGCCAGCGTGCCCAGAACGGCTCCGCTGCCACTGCGCACCGGCTCAGCCCAGCAGGAAACAACTCCCGCCTTCGCACAAGCCGCGTAATAATCCCTCCAGGCAGGATCTTTGGTGACTTCACGCGTGATGACACGTTCGCCGGAATGTATCACGCGGCCGCAGCAGGCTGTGTCAGGCTTTGCCTCCATGCCATCCACGATTTTGCGATACGATTTTGGCAGGCTGGGTCCTGCGGCGACACGCAGGACGGATGTTTTTTCGTCCAAGAGAAACAAGCAGCAGATCAGTCCTGGCTGGGCCTCCTCCACGCTCCTCACGATGGCATTGAAAATCTCCGGCTGAGGGACTCCCTGTAGAATCAAGCGCAGCACGCTGGACTCGCGCTGCTGGGCCAGGCGCCAGGCGGAAATGTCGGTGTGTGTGCCGATGACATGCAGCGCACGGCCCTTGGCGTCCCGGCTCGTCACCATGCCGCGGGCGAGGATCCACTTCCAGCTCCCGTCCTTGCAGCGCATGCGGAATTCCACGCTGTAGGTGGGCAGGTGGCTGACCAGATGGGCCTGGACTTGTTCAAGCACGCCGGCCAGGTCGTCAGGGTGTACACGTTTCTCCCATTCGGAGTAATCGTCGCCGATCTCATCCGGCTCATGACCGAGCATCTTCTTCCAATGGTCGGAATACTGCACGCGACCGCTTTTCAGATCCCAGTGCCACATGCCATCCCCCGCGTTCTCCACGGCGGTGCGCCAACGGAGATCCATCGCGTCGCTTCCTTCTGGAGCCGTCGAGGATGGCTTCGGTTTCTTGGATGGACGTCGTGGACGGCTCATAGTTTCAGGCTCCGAATGCCGATACCATGAAGGCGGGTCGTGACGCCACAAAATTGTCTGTTTGCCACTGGAAGGATGGTGTTTTGCTGCTCATATGGGGCTGTTCCGGCTGGCGTGGATAGCTCAGTGGTAGAGCGGCTCGTTTACACCGAGTTGGTCGGGGGTTCGAATCCCTCTCCGCGCACCATCTTCAGGCCGCCATCGGTAGAGCCACAGGTTCAGGCAGTGGATCAATCATGCGGGTGATCTTCACCAAACGAGCGGCGTAGAAGCCGTCGAAGCCACCATCAAGTGGCGAACGACGCAACTCGGCCTCGAGTTCCCATTCACCGGGATGACGCAGCAGGAACTTCTGCACCTGATGCTCGTTTTCACCGGGAAGGATGGAGCAGGTGGCATACACGAGCTTGCCGCCGGGCTTCACCATGCGGCTGTAGTTCTCCAAAATCTCTGCCTGGAGGCCTTGGAGGCGGTTCACCTCCTCTTCAGAGAGCTTCCACTTCGTGTCGGGATTGCGGCGCAGCACGCCGAGGCCGCTGCATGGCACATCGAGCAAGACGCGGTCCGCATGCGCGGCGAGGCGTTTGATGGTTTTCGAGCCTTCGATCTCGCGGGTCTCGATGATGTCCACCCCAGCACGCGCGGCGCGTTTTTTGAGTTCGGCGAGTTTCCAGGCGTGAACATCCAAAGCATGGATTTTTCCCTTGTTGCGCATCAAAGCGGCGGCGTGCAGCGCTTTGCCTCCGCCACCGGCGCAGGCGTCGATCACCTTCATGCCTGGGGCGACTTCCAAAAAGGGTGCGATGAGCTGCGAAGCGGCATCCTGGACTTCAAACAAGCCTTCTTTGAACGCAGGCGTGCTGAAGACGTTTTGGCGCTGCACGAGACGAAGCGCGGAAGGCACGTTTTCGACGGCTTCGGCCTCGAAGCCATACTCCGCCATCTTTTCACGCACGGCACGGCGATCGGCCTTGAGTGTGTTCACACGGAGGAAGACCTCGGCGGGCTCGTTCATGGCCTCGCGCAATGCGAGCCAGGAGGCACCGAGTTCGGCGGAGCAGCGGGCGTCCATCCAATCGGGAATCGAGGCGCGGAGAGCATCGGACACTTTTTGCTTCGAGCGCTTCTGCACCTCGGCGGCGGTCAAAAGCGGCTCGTGTTCATCATCGCGCGGCAGTTCGCGGCCGTGGGATAGCCAGTAGGCGGACCAAACTTTCGCGCAGGTCTCCGGCGTGATTTCATCGGGATTGGCGTGAGCGGCATCCGGCAGGCCGGCGAGGTGCCAGAACCAGCGCCACCACCGGACGCATTCGTAAATCGACTCCGCGAAGAGGCGGCGGTCGCGGCTGCCCCATTTGCGATGGCGTTTGAAGGTGAATTCGATCACGCGGTCGGCATAGCGACGGCCCGCGAAGACCTCGCCGAGGGCGTTCACGATCTCATCGAGCATGTGGGGAGGCACCTTCATCCGATCAGGCGGCCTTCCGTTCGATGCGGCGGCGCAGCAGCGGGGCGCGCTCACCTTTGACCACGCCTTCATTGATCGTCACCGAGCGCACATCCATGCGGCTGGGCACGTCATACATCACATCGAGCATGATGCGCTCAAAGATGCTGCGCAGGCCGCGGGCGCCGGTGCCGCGGGCGACGGCTTCCTTCGCCATCGCCAGCATGGCGTCCTTCGTGATGGAAAGCTCCACGCCATCCATGCCGAGGAGTTTGGAGAACTGCTTCGTGAGCGCATTGCGCGGCTCGGTGAGCACGCGCATCAACTCGGCCTCGGTGAGGGCCTCCAGCGGGCAGATGATGGGCAGGCGGCCGATGAATTCGGGGATGAGGCCGTAGCCGAGCAGATCCTCGGGCTCGACGGTGATCTTCTTCGGATCGGCCTCGGCGGCGATGTGGGATTCGATGCTGGCAAAGCCGAGCGTCTTCTTGCCTCGGCGGCGTTTGATCATCTGCTCCAGGCCGACGAAAGCGCCGCCGCAGATGAAGAGGATGTTTTCCGTATTCACCTGGATGTATTCCTGCTGCGGATGCTTGCGCCCGCCCTGCGGTGGCACGTTGCACACGGTGCCCTCGATGATTTTGAGCAGCGCCTGCTGCACACCCTCGCCGGAGACATCGCGGGTGATGCTCACGTTTTCGGTCTTGCGGCCGATCTTGTCGATCTCATCGATGTAAACTATGCCCACCTCCGCGCGGGCCACGTCGTAGTCGGCGGCTTGAAGCAGGCGCAGGATGATGTTTTCGACATCTTCACCTACATACCCGGCCTCTGTGAGCGTGGTGGCATCGGCGATGGAGAAGGGGACGTTCAGGAGCTTCGCCAGCGTTTTGGCGAGCAGGGTCTTGCCACAGCCGGTGGGGCCGATGAGGAGGACGTTGCTCTTTTCGATATCGACATCGTTCGGGTCGAGTGTGGCGGCGATCTTGGTCTTGGCAGCACCGCCGTTGCGGGCGGCCTGCTGCTGGGCGTGCAGGATGCGCTTGTAATGATTGTGCACGGCCACGCTGAGCACCTTCTTCGCCTGCGGCTGGCCGATCACATGCTGGTCGAGCAGCGCCATGATGTCGGCAGGGCGGGGGACAAGCATCCCGGCGGGATTGTCCTGCTCCTTGTTCGATTCGCGGTCGAGGATGTTTTTGCAGACGTTGATGCAGTTGTCGCAAATGTACACCCCGGGGCCGGCGATCAGTTTGCGCACCTCCGCATGGCTTTTGCCGCAAAAGGAGCAGAGGGTGACGTTGGAGCCGCGGGCCATGAAGTTTTTTGGGTGGGGGAGAGGGGCGCTGAATCATCGCACGCACGCCTCCCCATCGTCAAGGCATGCCTTGCCAATCTCGCAGCACGATCTGTCCCTTCGCATTGCGATGAAAAACGGCTTTCGCGGTCCATGAGGCTTCCTTCACGCGAATAAAAAGCTTTTCCTGCCTCACGACATCGCGTGCCTGGCTCCAATCCGCGACGCCGAGGCCCGCGATGACCGCTCCCGGCGGAATCACCGCGTCATCCGCGAACCACGCCTGCGGCACACTTTGCCGCAATGCCTCAAAGTGCGCCTGACGAAGCTCCTGCGCCCAAAACGACCGCAAGGCCGGCAGATGCAGCAGCGCACGCTCCGCTGCGGAGGAGGCCAAACCGCCCTCGAAAAGCCAGATTTCATCCTCGCCCCCTTCAAAACGCACTTCGAGAGCTTTGGACGCGATTTCGAGATTGGGCATCCACTTCTCCAAAAAGGCCTGCAAGGCCTCCGGCAGCCGTTTTTTCGTCACGCGATGCTCCAGCACCTCACGGGCAGCCTGCCAGCGAGCCAGACGATAGCCCGCCGAGGCCACCGCGTCGTGCGAGGCGGTGGGAAGATCGGCGAGTGAAGGGGCGGGCATGCTCCCTTCCTAAACCTGCGAGCGTGAGTGTCAAAATGGACAGTTGAGGAGATATGCCCGGTGTGGGAAATTTCTCGCGTTCATGCACGCCTTTGTCTCATCGCGCCCTTCGAAAACTCGTGGCTTCTCCATCGTGGAGACGCTCGCCTGCATTTTGATCATCGGCATTCTCGCCGGTTTGTCCGTCAGTTGGCTGGCTGGTCATCGCGATGTGGTGCAAAAAGTCTCCCGCCAGCGCAATGCCCAGGAAATTGTGAACATGGCCGTGTGCGCCACCGTGGCCGGCTGCGATTTCGTGGTGCCGGGTGACAAGTTCAACACCATCCAAAACCTCATCCTCGGCACTTCCGGCACGACAGGGATCTACAAAGGAAAACTCTTCCGCCTCACGAGCTTGGAGCTCGACCAGCTCGCGGACTCGCTGCCGTTTGTGAAGATGGAAAATGGTTTGATCCTCTACGACTACACCGGCTCGCAGCCGCTTTGATCATTCCACCGCCTCCGGCACCGGATACCAGCGGTAGATGCCATCGAGCCAGGCCGAGGTCGTGGCTTTGCCAGCCCGGATCACCTCCACCCACAGACCGCCGCCTTTGCGACGCAGCATCACGCGAGGGCTCTTCGCGGCCTCCGGCGTCTCTGCCATGGGCGGTCGGGCAAACGCCGAGGCGGTGCGCACACCATCCTCTTCCTTCAACGCATCTTTTGGCACATCGAAGGACAGTTCGTCGCCCAACTCTTGATTGCCACGCGTGCAAGTCAGCGTCACTCGCAGCCGGCCGTCCTTTGCCACGCGGATCGACGCATGGCCGCCAAAGCCATCATCATACTCGCCCTCCCATGCGCCTGAGTGTTTCCCATCCACCCGCTGCTCGTTGAAGGAGTAGGCCAGCATGGTGGCCTGGGCGGCCTTCAGCCAGTGGTCGGCGTTTTTGTCATCCGCGGGCTGCGCGGCCGCCTTCAGCCACGACTCACGCAACTTCGGCCACCACGTCTTCCACTCTGGAATGAGCGCCTTGTCCGCTGGGGCACCCTCGCGGCTGGCATTCTTCCATGCCAGATCGAGCCGGTCCTCCGCCGCTTTGAATTCCTTCTTCGCGAGCTGCATGCGCTTCTCCTCGCTGACTTTGCGAAACTCTCCGCGGATGCCGGGATCAGGCTGATCGGGCTTCTCGGAGCGAAAATCGATCTGCACCTTGGTCTCGGAGAGCTTGGCGGTGAAGAACGGTCCACGGTCCATGCCCTCCTCCGGCACCGTCGCGGCAAAGACGAGCCCGATGTCCCGTTTCTCCCCGTTTCCATCCCACACGGCCGTCGAGCCTGGATCATAAGCAAACCTCACCCGCACCTCCACCCGCTTGCCATTCGTCTTCAGCATCAAAAAACGCCGCCCCGGCTCGTCGTAGTAGTGCGTGACCTCGGCGGCGTGAAGGCTGAGAGCGGCAAGGAGAAGAATAAGGAGCGTGCGCATCGGGGGAAGAGACGTGGAAAGTGCTTGCCAGCTTGGGGGCAAAATGGGTCCGTACCTGTTTGTCATGCTTCTCTGGCTCAATTCCATCAATAAATCTTACCCTGGCAGCCGCGTTCTCGTGGATGTGACAGCGGAAATCGAGGGCGGCTGCATCGTGGCGCTGCTCGGGGCCAATGGCGCGGGCAAGACCACCCTGCTGCGCTGCCTTTCCACGCTCTCCACCCCGGATTCAGGCGATGTGCGCATGGATGGCGACATCCTCCAGCGCGGCCGGATCGATCTGCGCCGGCGCTTGATGTTCCTGCCAGATTTCCCCGATCTCTTCGCCGATACCGACCCGCTGGAGGTCATCGCCATGCATGTGAAGCTCTGGCAGGCGGAAAAGCCCGGCATGGAGCATCGCGTGGCCGATCTGGCGGATCGTCTGCAAATCGCCTCGCTGTGCGGCGTGCCGGTGAGCAC
Organism: Prosthecobacter sp.; assembly: GCA_046316935.1. Lineage (GTDB taxonomy): Bacteria > Verrucomicrobiota > Verrucomicrobiia > Verrucomicrobiales > Verrucomicrobiaceae > Prosthecobacter. The sequence goes on along the minus strand of JBKCXA010000437.1, from coordinate 1,093 downwards.
CTTCTCCCGGGGGCAAAGATACAAAACCGCGCTCGCCGCGATGATGACCGTCGATCCCGAGCTGTGGCTGCTGGATGAGCCTTTCGCCTCCGGCATGGACCCGCAGGGCATCGGCGTTTTTCGCCAGGAAGCCACAGCCGCGGCTCGCGAGCGAGGACGCATCGTCATCTACAGCACGCAGATGGTGGAGCTGGCCTGTGGCTTTGCCGATAAGATCGCCGTCATCAGCCGCGGCCAGCTCACGCTCCTCGACGCGGAGGCCGATCTGCAACGTGATCCTCGCAAACTGGAGCAGCTCCTCACCGCCCGTCGCCGATGAAGGAACTCTTCGACAAGACCCTCGTTCGCCGCCTGGCCGCCGCCGTGCGTGAGCACAGCCCGGATGACTGGCAGGCGAGCCGTAGGATGCGGCATGCACATCGCGGGAAAGGCTGGCGTGAGAAACTGGCCATCCTGTTTGGCGCGTGCATCATAGGCTTGCTGGTCAACCTGCCCCTCTTCGAGCTTTCCAAGACGAGGACGGGATTGCCCGGTGCGTATGGCTTGTGCGCCCTGCTGGTGCTGGCTGTCGGAATGCTGGTTTCCTTCCCTTTGGTCGGCTGTCATGCGGTGGAGGTGACGCCCTTGATTCATGTGCCGGCCTCGACGCGGCTGATCTACCTTCACTCGCTGGAGCGGGCGAGGCGGCGTGTCTGGTCGATCTTCAGGGTGTGCTTGTTGGTGGGTGCGCCGGTGGCCTTGATGGCGCGGCTGGCAGGCGGTGGTGACCTGCCACTCAGCCATTCTCTGGAGCTGGCGGGTGTCGGTGTGGTCGTGGCTGGCTCGTGCACTTTCTGGGTGGTGCTGGCCGCTCTTTTCGGACGGCTTCCGTGGATGGGCATGGCCGCGCTCACCGTGCCTCTGACGGCCTTTGGTGTTTTTGTCTGGATGCTGGTGAGGTCGCGATTTCCCTCCATCCCCTCACCCGCCATCCTTGGCGAGCAATTGCTGTTCCTGCCGCAGGCGCAGGTGTGGGAGTGGCTTGCCGAGGGCGGGCCGCTGCCATGGGGAGCATTCTACTACTGCGCCGCCATGCTGGTGTTTGTCTTGCTGC
>JBKCXA010000436.1:0-2658 GCA_046316935.1 Prosthecobacter sp. | reverse complement strand
GCGGCGGCGGGTGGCGGCTTCCTTGGTGGAGGCGAATTCAGCCGGAATGAGCAGCGAGGCGACGTGGTCGAACTGCTTCTTTTCCGTGTTCCAAACCGCCTCGCCGATGCTGCCTTTTCCCAAGTCGAATGCCCAGATGGTGCTCATAGTGTGGGTAATTTGCCGAAGAACGGGCCGTCCGACAAGCAAAGTTTGGAGGACGCAATCGTGCGTTTCCTTGGGGGAATGGTGAAAGGCAAGACTTTGACCCGCCAGCATGGCTACAGCCAAGCATGGCGGGCAGGGACGGCACCTGAGCTGAGCTTGCGAGACAGGCGAACCTCAAACCTGAAGTCAGAAGGTAAGAACAGGAAGGGTAAGAAAATTTTCCTGCCACCCATCTTCTTACCCAGCTTCCTTGGGCGATGGCTTGGGAATGTTTAGCCGTCCATCTTTAGCCTCCAACTTGCACTCGGCGGGCAGGCCGGTGGTGCGTTCTTTTCAACACGAATGAAAACTGGAATGCCAACGAATGGCCGCGAACCTCAAACCTGAGGCCACAAGGTAAGAACATGAAGGGTAAGAAAATTTTCCTGCCACCCATCTTCTTACCCAGCTTTCTTGGGCGATGGCTTGGGAATGTTTAGCCGTCCATCTTTAGCCTCGAACTTGCACTCGGCGGGCAGGCCGGTGGGGCGTTCTTTTCAACGCGAATGGAAGCCGGAATGCCAACGAATGGCCGCAAATCTAAGCAGCGCTGAGGAGATAGGCGAAGCCAAACTTGGAACGAAAGCTGGTGAGACTTGGGGACTGGGGACTTTGAGACTTTGAGACTTTGAGACTTTGAGCCGAGCACGGTGGCGACGTGCGAACCGAAATGAAATGGAGGTAGCCAGCGTCAAGCTGCCCGAAGGGCGAACGAAGAGAGGCAATCAGACTGAGCGAAGCGAAGCCCGTCAGGGTGAGACGAGCGTGAGGCGCGAGCGAATCAAACGGGGAGGGTGGGAGACTGGGAGACGGTAAGACGTAAGCAGTGGGCAGTGGGCAGTGGGCAGTGGACGGTGAGCTGTGGTTCTGACCTCTGAGGCTCTGTCGCTCTGCGTTTGTCGTTCGGGGTTCGCTTCGCGGCTTCGCAGTAGCCCGCTCAGGCTATCGTCTATTGTTTATTGTCTATGCGCGAAGCGCTTTGCCCGCGGCTTGGGTTCTGTAGTCCCGCCTTTAGGCGGCTCCGCATGGGCGGGCGGAAGACAATGAGACTTGGAGACTGGGAGAAGAGGAGACTGGCCATGAGGCCGATGCGGGAGCGATGAGCCAGTCTCCTTGTCTCATCGTCTCCCGATCTCCTCGTCTGGCCCCCATCACGGTGCCCGCTCGCTGGCTTCATCACTCCAGGCGCCGGGGCCGGCGCTGCCGACGGCGCGGACGCGGAAGGCATACAGCGTGCCGGGCGTCAGCGCGGGCACGAGGATCTTCGCGGTCGTGCTCGTCTTGATCGCCGTCCACGGGGCGGAGACGTTGTCATGCACCTTGCACTCCCACTCGTAGCTGCTCGCGCCTTTCACCGCGTTGCAGCGCAGCTCGATCACGCCCTCGTTATCCGTCGCCGTGGCACGCAGGTCACCGGGGGCGGGCAGTGCCCCGATGGGGGCTGGATTGCCGCGCAGCGGGAAGCCCGTGCTCGCCAGCGCCACGGCATCGCCGGGCGTCAGCGCCTCGCAGTAGGCGGCGCGGGAGGTGATCTTCATCTCCCAGTCCGCCTCCGCCACGTCGCGCACCTGGATCTTCTGCTTCCACACCGTTTCCGCGTTGTCCACCGCAGCAGCGGCGGCCACCAGGGCGTCCTGCACCGCCTGGATGTCCACGTCACTCGGCACGCGGCTGGCTGCGGGATAGGTGGTGTTGCCCGTCATCGAGGTGATGTGGTTCTGTCCCAGGGCGATCTTTTCGGCGGTGTTCTTCTGTTTCAATTCGAGCTTCAGTTTGGTCATGGGTCGGTTCCTCCGGTTGGTCGGCGTCACCGGCCCTGCGTCGAACCGAAGGCCCGCATCCATGCGAAGAGGAGGGCTGGTGTCATAGCGGAGGGACATGGCGGTGGCGTCGTTTCGGCTTTCATTGCATCACTGATCGCCATCAAAGTCGCCGCCAGTGTTTGAGGCATCTCCACGTCCGCAGGAAGGCCATGGATCGCCCATTCAGATTTCACCCGGCCCACCTCCGCCATCAGCTCCAGTTCCGTGATGCCCAGGCCGAGGCACAGGCACAGCCGCGTCGTGTCCCGCAGGCCGTGGCGGGCATGCTCCTCGTGCTGCACCTCCGCACGGGACACGTGGCAGCGCAGCGCAAACGCCTCCTGGGACAGCCCCTGCTCCAGCCGCCGGCGTTTCAGGCACCAGCCGACCGCCAGTTGATGAAAGGCCATCTCCGCTTCCATTTGTTGACGCGTCAACTGCATAGGGAAAAAGACAGGCCAAAAGGTTGGTTTGGCACCGGGCTCGATGCTTACAACGTGCGGCCCCCGGCCAAAATTGGGGCATTCCCCACCCGAAAAAAGAGAAAATACCCGGCGGTGTTCGCTGCATCCCAGCCCGGCATTTCGAGCCCCCCAGCCAGTAACCGGAGCATTCCTGCCCCGTCCATCGGACCAGGAAGGGCCGGGAGACGGTTTCCCCGACCCCGGTG
>JBKCXA010000435.1:0-17088 GCA_046316935.1 Prosthecobacter sp. | reverse complement strand
GGACGAGATTGGTGAGCAACTCGCGCAGGCTGATTTCGACAGTGAGGAAACCGCTGAAGCGCATGGATGCGGTAAGGCCAGCGAGCGCCTCGGTGATGAGGAGGTTGAGATCATCGACGGTGGGACTTTCGATGTTCCATTTGCGGTGCGCGAGTTCGAAGAGAGCCTCGTTGTCGAAGATGAGGCAGGCGTCGGCGCTGCGGCGCAGGGTGTGAAGGGTGAAAACGGTGTTGTAAGGCTCCGTGACGACGCTGGAGACCTGCGGCGAAGGCAGCACGGCGCAGGCGAGCACGGGAATCTCGGGATGTTTTTCCTTCAGAGACTCAATGAGCAGCGAACCGAAGGCCGAGCCGGAACCACCGCCCGTGGCGTGCAGCACGATGATACCGCCAACATTGTCGCACTTGTCGATTTCGGTGTCGAGACGGCCCATGACCTCTGGGAGGACCTCACGACCGGCACCGAGGTAGCCGACGGCGAAGTTACCACCCGCGCCTTCGGTGCGGGAGATGAGGTTCGCTGGATTGAAGAGCGAGCCGGAGTTGGCTTTGACGTTTTCGATCACGCTGGGCTCGAGGTCCACCATCACGGCACGCGGCACGAAACTGCCGCCACCACCTTCACCGAGGCGGGTGAAGAAGGCGCTCCAGTTCCCACGCGGGTCCTGGCCTTGTGCGGTCTGGCCGGTGAGCGGGTCGATGCCGTGCTCCTGGCAGATGGTTTTCCAAAACGAGGCCGCGATCTGATTGCCAGCCTGGCCGATTGATACAACGATTACATTATTGACCTTCATCAGTCTCTCCTGGGTTACGCGGTTTGAATTAGTGGGAACGGGTGAGTTTGCAACGAGTGAACGAAACGCACGCAGCCAATCGCAAATCTGTCAGCAGAAAGCCAACCCGACGCGAAACGCTGCAACTAAAGGGATTTTTAGCGGTGCCCCCGCTCTCCGTCCATGCAAAATCCGGGCTTTCGTGATGAATCTCGGATTCAATTGCAGCAAGGATGGGCATGGCGGCTGGTTGGTGCGTGAAATCCTCAGCTAATTGCGTGCCTGGATCAGCGGCGAGGCGGTATTCTGATCGGGCAACTGACCGATTTGGCGCTGCACATGACCTTGTTTCATTTTTTCGAGCTCTTCAGGGGTGGGCAGCAGGGCTTTGCGAATGGTCACGGGATCTTTTTCCGCCGCATTCGCGGGCGCTGGCTTCACGGCGGGCACAGGTGCAGGAGCTTTCGGCATGTCGTCCGGGGCTTTTTCGACCGGTTTGCTGGCTGCGATCACGGCAGGTGGCGCCGGCTTGGCTGGCTCTTTTTTCTCGACGGGCTTTTCGACTGGTTTCGAAGCTGAGGCCGGATCTGTGACCGCAAGTTTCCCGGTGACATCATTCGCTTTCGGAACAGGCGGTGAAGACGGCCCTTCCGTCTTGCTCGCTGTCGTGGCAGCCTGCTGGATAGGTGGTGGCCCGGAGCGGTCCAGCCAGAACCAGGCTCCAAAGGCCAGAATCACAACTGCAGCGGCGGCCCACACCACCCACGGCGTGCTACTGTTACTACCTCCATAAGGGCGAAATTCGGTCGCCTTGCGAGATGGGGGAGCTTTGCCGGAGTCTGCCTCGGCCGTATCGATACTGTCTTCGTCGAAGTCCGAGATGGCGCCAGCGCTCTCCATTTGCTCCACCGGCACTTTCTCACCACGCAGACGGGTGGCCAGATCGACCACCGGCGCGGAAAGCGTGGCCTCAAATCGGTCCATGAACTCCATCGGCGACATCGCCTTTCCTTCCGACTGCGCCTGCACCCAAGCATCACGCACAAAGGCTGCCGTCGCCTCGGGAACAGACTCGCTAAACTGAAGATTTCCGCCCATCTGGCGTTCGCCTGCGAGGAGGTAGGCAGCCAGCACGACGAAGGAACGATGACGGAAGTCACGATCCTGGAGGTGCTCCTCAGCGTCCGCCACAGTGGCATCAAAATCCACGAGCAGCGGCTCATACAGGCTGCGCATCGTCATGTGCGGGCGGATTTTCACCATGAAGGGTGGCCAGGCATCCAGACGTTTTTGCATGAGCCTTTCGGCCTCGCGGGCCATGGTTGGGCCGTTTTTACCCACACGCAGGAGGATGTTTGAGGGGTGCAGGTCCACGCGAGGCACGCCACACTCCACCGCCTGCTCCAGCGCCGAGCGCACCTGGCGCATCAGCACGATCAACTCGTTCGGATTCAGCGCCACCCGCTCGGCCATCAACCGGCTGAGCGTAAAGCCCGGCTCACGCTCCTCGGTGAGAAAGGTCCAATCAGGACTCTCCCACAAGCTGAGAGAACGGAGGATGTTGGGATGGCGGCCCGCATTGAAACGCCAGATTTGCAAGGGCACCGCCTCATACATTGATTTATCCACGATCCGCGAAGGCGGCAGCATGTGTACGGTGATGAGCTGCTCAGACTTCGCATTGACCGCGGGGATGGAGAATGGATAACGGCGGCCGTTTTCCTGGTCTTCTACCCGGAAACGGCTGCCAAAGATGGTCTGCACCGGCACATTCTCCAAAAGGAGGTCCTGAAGGTGGGATTGCGGCTGCAACGGCCCGATCACCACGAGATGTTTGCGCAGATTTCTGCCTTGCGAGGAGCTGGTGAGCGCGGTGAAAGCTTCGCGCACCTCGTCACGCAGCTTCTCGAGGGAAGCGGGGGCATTTTGCGAATCCATCAGCGCCGTGCGCAGCGTGGTGCGGAGGCTGGTGGGGAGCTGGGTCAGCGTCGGGAAGCGGTCAGGACTGTCACCACGATACACCTGCCCGGTGAGCAGCAGGAACATCACATCACAAATCTGGGCCACGAGCCTCGACGAGTCGATTCCACCGGCATCTGCCCTGGAGAGACCGTAGTCAACCACTCGAAGTTGCAGAAAAGTGTCCTCCAGCGTGCTGACGAGCAACTGATTGAGGCAGATCCGGGAAAGCAAACGCGGATGACGGGCCTTCAGTTGCAGCACGTCATCGATCAATTGATGCAGAAGCGCAAACGCGGTCGAGGGCGACAAGGCACCGCGTCGTGCCACATAGTCCTGCACATACTCACCATCGTTCAGATTGCTCGTGTAATAGACCAGCCCCTTGTCCTCACCGACCTCCAGCACACGCATGAAGGACAGCATGCGGACTTCCTCGGCCTGACGGCCACGGTCAAAGGCCGAACGCTTGGCAGCCGCCTCCATCGAGTCGCCACGGTTCAAGATATGCAATTCCACGAGACGCTTGATCCGGGTGTCAAAAGCCAGGAAAACGAGTTCGTCACGAGAGCGGGATAGCTCCACGGCGCTGCCATCGACCTTGCGGGAGATGCAAAGGTTGCCGAATTGCTGGATGTCTCGGTCCATGGGTTTGGGATGAAGTTGATGAAAGAGGGCGGCTATCCAACCAGCGAGCTCCTTGGGAATGAGCGACCTCGTTGATTTTACCAATTCTAATGTTTGTGCCGCAATAATGCAAAAACATTCTCATAAATCTGGTAATTTTTCATTTCCAACTCAGTCAAATCTAACAAATATGGATTTTTAATCCACTGTGCGACTCAAAACACTCTCCACACCCATTAGAAGCCTGTTTTGTCTTTGAACGGAGATGCCACCACTTCCAGCAGGGCCTTGCGGCTCATATAAAAAATGTCCGGATCTCCTTCCACCTGACCGTAGAAGAACGCAGTGTCTGCATTTGGCTGGGTGGGGGCAAAGACAAGATTCATCTCCCTCACCGGCCCGTCGTCTTTTCCAAGCTCACCGAGCAGCAGTTGAATCCTCAAATACGGCGTTTTCAGCGCGGTCAGAGCCTCACTGCGACTGGCCGCCCAGTCTTGCACGGTCAATTTCCCCAACATCCCCGCCATCCGGTCGGCCTTGATCCGGTCGATGTCCGCGGAAACATCCTTCCCTGCCCGTGTGCCCGTCCAACTTGCGATGGAGGGCTTGTAATTCAACACCAGCGGAGGAGCCGCGCCTAGTGACAAGGTAATCCGGCGCAGAGCAAACGTTGAGAAGCGCAAGGCTCCCAGGCCCTTCCACTTGATGCTGTCCGGCGGAAGGCTGGGCAGCAACGAAGGATCGATCCGATAGACAAACGGCTCGTCCTCATATTTCGCATAGAATTTGGTGCTGTCCGCGCTGCTGCCGAAGGAAAGCTTGATCGGTTTAAACTGGGGATAGGTCCAGGTGATGGACTGGAAGGGCTTGTCGAGCCCGAAAGCAGTGAGATCGGCTGCGGTGTCGGCACTGAACTCGACGATCTCGTGCGTGTTAAGCGCCTGGATCATGCGGGAGAGCCGCTCGCCGTTGGCCCCCTCCCATTTTCCATGCCTTTCGAGAAACCAGGTGCCCTGGTCATTGCGCATCTTCACTTCCGGAAAGGACACACTCGTGATGGAGATCGTCTTGAGCGCCTCCGCATTGATTTGTGCGAGGAGGTGGTCGCGAAGCAAATTGGGCTCTCCCCAGAGACGGAGGAGGTTTTTAGCGGACACGGAGAAAATGGCCTTCCGATGGGCTGTCGTGGCCGTGGTGGAAGGTTCCTTCTCCCCGGCAGGCTTTTTCAGCGTGATCTCATAGCTCTCATCCTTGGATGACGTTTCGACCTTCACTTTCATCTCCTCCGCGGCGGGTGTCATCGGCGTGCCACCTCCTTTGACCGCCACTGCCTCTTTCGCTTCCAGAATCTCGATATTCAAAAGGGAGGAAAGCAGCTCATTCACCCGGTCTTTGCCCGCCCGCGTGCGCAGAGGTCTCAGCAGCACCCAGGGCATGTGCTCATTCTCGCGGAAGAGCTCGATCTGGCCGTCAGCCCGCGTCAGCGTCACCCTCATGACACGCTCGGCAGGCACCCGGAGGAGCTTTGGATCACGCCAGGAGGTCTGCGGAGCGGCCAGGATGGCCGGAGCACCGGTTTTTGCCAGATACCACGACATCCCCTTCTCTTCAGCGCCTTGGGCCGAATCCATCCCCAGATACACCCCGCCATCCATCACCCCGGCGGCACCAAACCAGCATTCGCTGAGGACTTTGTCCCCGGCCAGGAGGCGGACCTTATGACGGGGCTTGTCGAGGCCCGTCTTGGTCCACTCGCCCGCGTCGAACTCCTCGCGATACACACGCTCCACCCACTCGATGCTGTCGATCGCAGCCAGCAATCCGTTCACCTTGTCAGGATCGGCCGCGTCAGGCGTTCCCAGCATTTGTTCCCAGCCCAGCCGGCCTTTCTGTAGCTTGATGATGGTGCCAGTGGCATCGGTGATCTCGATTTGAGAGATCTTCTCCCTCTCCACACGCACCGGGCCACGGCGCATCTCGCGACGCTGGACCGCGGAGGGAAAGTAGCGCTCAATGCCGAGGATCAGCGCTCCGAGCGTCAGCACGGCCAGAAACAGAAAAATCGTCGTTTTGGTGCTCATTCAGGTCGGAGAGAGTCGGAGGTCACTCAGGCGGCGCGTCGTCCAGCCCACACCATTAGCCCGAGGATCAGCACGATGGCAGGCAGCGAGATGGAGGTGATCCAGAAGATGATCTCATTTTGCTTCGGAGTGAGCTGGATGCGGTAGGACTGGCGTGGCTTTGACGTGATGCCGATGAGTTTCTCGCGGTTAATAATCCAGTTCAGGCTCGCCGCGACGAAATCGCGGTTCACTGCGATCATCGACGACTTGTCCAGCAGCGTCGGATTGGACACCACCACCATGCGTGAGCTGTCCGCCCGCTTGCTCTCGTCATTCACAGCACCGCGCTCCACACTCGCCCCCACATACACCGGCGGGAAGGCATCCTCGTCCTCATCTGCCACGGGCAGGTCGTCATAGAATTGTGTCTCGCCCCAAAAACTGTCCACCGCTTTCAAGATGGGGTTCACCGTGATCGACTTTTCCTTCAGCCGTGGATCCTCGGCACCGCCTAGTTCGAGGGACTCCGTCTGGCCGCCAAAGGTCGTGATGCTCGTGCTCAGGTGCTGCGTAAAAGGCACCGCGCGGCTGAATTCGGCCTGCACGGAGAACTCCTTCCTCGCTCCTGTGCTCGTGCTTTGCGCCAGCAGCACGCGGTCCCCGCGAGGACGCACGCCCAGGCCCTCGAGCCACTGGTTCATGTTCTTGGTGCTGCGATTCGGGTCGAGCAGCAGCAGGATGCCCGAGCGCTTCCCGTTCCAGTAATCATCGATCATTTTCAGCTCTCTCTCAGTCAGGTCATAGCGGGCACCGACCAGGATGATGCCGTCCGCATGAGTCGTGATGGCTGTGATGTCACTCAGATTCACCGGAATGACCTCGAAGTTCTGCTGCCGCCCGATCTCCGTCACGGCGCTCAGAGCATCCACCACGGCCTCATCCGATCTAGCCCCCTTCCCGGCGATGAAATAAAACCGGCGCACCTGGCCCTCCATCACGCTCACCAGCGCCGATGTCACCGCGTCCTCCCCACGGAACTCCTTCACATCCTTCTTGGTCTCCGTGCCGGCTTCGCGGATGACCAGTTCCTCCTCCGTGATGAAGCGCTTGTTCTGTCCGGAGGTGATCAGGATGCCGTTCTGCGCGAGAGACAGGCCGGTCTGGGTTTTTAGCGCCTCCGCACGCTCGATGTCACGCACCGGGTCGATCGAGCGCAGCTTGACGCGCTGCTTGCCGTGCAGGCGATACTCCTCCAGCAGCGTCTGCACCTCCCCGTAGAGCTTCGAGTCTCGGGCAAAAACAATGTAGATCTCCACATCCCGCGTCAGCTTGTCGAGGTAGTTCAGCGTGGCCTGGCTCAGTGTGTAGGTCTGCTGCGGGCTCAGGTCGAAGCGCGAGTAGTAGCGATAGTTGAGGCGGTTGATACCGACAAAGATCGCGATGCTCAGAATCACCTGCAGAAGCACGTTCAGGCCGATGCCCAGACGGCGCGGCATCGCCTCCGCGGCGGGCGGCGATGCGTTCTCGGCAGCAGGCTTGGGGTCGGACATGGCGGCGCGTCAGGGTTTCCAGCGGCGGAACTCCACCACTTGGTGCGTGAAGGAGAGGAAGAGCAGCGTCAGGCTGGAATAATAAATCAGCGGCCGCGTGTCGATCAGGCCGGAGGTGAAGATGCGGATGTGCTCCGCGCTCGCGAAGTAGGCCACCACATCCACGATCGAGTCGGAAAGCTTCCGCCCGATCACCATCACAAACACCCCGATCAGGAAGTGGCTCAGGCTCAAGGTGAAGCTCAGGATGGCCGCCACGATCTGATTGCGCGTCAGCGACGACGCAAACACGCCCATCGCGAGGTTAAACATCCCCATGGCCAGCAGGATGATGTAGGAGCCGCCCATCGTGCCCGCCGGGATCTCCACCTGGCCCGCGCTGATCCAGTGAGCCACGCGGAAATTGAAGAAGCTCGGCAGCCACATCAACGCATAGATGATCAGCGCTGCGGTGAACTTCCCCGCCACCACCTGCCAGGCACGCACCGGCGCGGTGAACAGCGTCTCGAAGGTGCCCAGCCGGCGCTCCTCCGCAAAACTGCGCATCGTCAGCAGCGGGAACATGAAGAAATAAGACAACCAGAACCACTGCGGCTGGAAGGTCCAGGTCACGATGCTGCCCTCGCTCGGGGCGCTCTCCAGGATCGACAGGGCCGCCCGGAAGGCGAAGCCATTCAGCACCATCACCAGCGCCAGCACCACATAGGCCACCGGCGAGACGAAAAACATCCGCAGTTCCTTCTTCAGCATCACCCAGAAGCCTCTCATGACAGCCGTCCTCCTTTCATGACCTCGGCCGATGAGGCCAGCTCCACAAACACATCCTCCAGGTTGGGCAGCTCGCGGTGCAGCTCACGCACGCGCCAGGCCTCGGTCGCCGCCAGCGCCTGCACCGCCTCCCGCACATCATAGCCCGGCTCCACCCGCAGCATGAAATGACGCCAGGCCGTCCCCTCGACGGTCTCCTCCGTGCATTTCCGCACGCCTTGGATCCCCTCCAGCTTGGCCGCGGCCTTCTCGTCCTTCGTTTCCGCTTCGAGGCACACGATGGTGGACGCGTTCAGCCTCGCCGCCAGGTTCTTGGGCGAATCATCCGCCAGGATGCGGCCATGGTTCAGCATGATCACGCGGTCGCAGGCCACCTCCACCTCGTGAAGGATGTGCGTTGAAAGCAGCACCGTGTGCCGCGTCCTCAACTCGCGCAGAAGCTCCCGCACCTGGCGGATCTGCACCGGGTCGAGACCGTTCGTCGGCTCGTCGAGGATCAGCAGCTTGGGATCATGCACCAGTGCGTCCGCCAGCGCCACCCGCTGACGGTAGCCCTTGGAAAGGTTGTCAATCAGGCGACGGCGCACGTCCGTGAGGCCGCACAGCTCCATCACCTCTCCCACCCGGCGGCGCATCGAATGCCCGCGCATGCCTTTCAACTCGGCCCGGAAGCGCAGGTATTCCTTCACCTTCATGTCCACATACAGCGGTGCCATCTCAGGCATGTATCCGACCGCCCGACGCACCTCGAGCGACTGGCGGAACACATCAAACCCGGCCACCACGGCCCGGCCGGAGGTCGCCGGCATGAATCCGCTCAAAATGCGCATCGTGGTCGTCTTCCCCGCCCCGTTCGGGCCGAGAAAGCCGACGATCTCACCGGGCTCCACCTGGAAACGAATCCCATCCACCGCGGTACGTCCTGCGTACTGCTTGGTGAGGTCTTGAACGTCGATCATGCCGGGTGAGGGGGTGGGAAAAGGTGGAGAACCTGCTTTTTATAACCAGCCTCACACAAAGACAATGGTTGAATCAAACATTTGGCCGACCGTCCCGCAGCCCGCCTTGTCGAACGTCATGCCCATCGGCCTCCACCTGCGGAAAAGCAGGCGGAGGCGCGGGCAAAAGAACGGGCATCAAACCGTGCCAAAGATGGTCTTGCCGGTGCTGAGGAGGTCGTTGCAGGCTTCCTTCATGCGATCGCAAAGGCCCTGCTCGCCCTTCTTGAGGTAGGAGCGGGGGTCGTAGGCCTTCTTGTCGCCGATCTCGCCGTCGATCTTGAGGACGCCGTCGTAGTTCTTCATCATGTGACCGACGATGGGGCGCGTGAAGGCGTATTGCGTGTCGGTATCGATGTTCATTTTGATGACACCGTAGCCGAGCGTCTCGCGGATTTCTTCGAGAGGCGTGCCGGAGCCGCCGTGGAAGACGAGGTCCATCTCAGCGGCAGCGCCATGCTTGTCCATGACCGCCTTCTGGCCGTCGCGGAGGATGGTGGGCTTGAGTTTGACGGCACCGGGCTTGTAGGAGCCGTGGACGTTGCCAAAGGTGGCGGCGAACATGAAGCGGCCGATGCCGTTGAGCGCCTCATACACGGCGACCATGTCTTCCGGCGTGGTGTAGAGCTTGTCATTGGCGACGCCGGAGGTGTCGTGACCGTCTTCTTCACCGCCAACGACGCCCGCTTCGACTTCGAGGATGATGTCGAGCTCGGCGCACTGCTTGAGGAGGTCCTTGGAGACCTTGATGTTCTCCTCGAGGCTCAACTCAGAGCCGTCGAACATGTGGGAGTTGAACAGATTGCCTTTGCCGGCCTCACGACGTGCCTTGGTGGCGGCAAGGAGGGGTTTGAGGAACTTCTCGACGTTTTTCGGGTGGCAATGATCCGTGTGCAGGGCGACGAGGACGTCGTACTTGGCCGCGAGGATGTGGACGGCTTCGGCCAGCACGATGGCACCGAGGGCCATGTCCTTGACGGCGGTGCCGGAGGCAAACTCACCACCGCCGGTGGAGACTTGGATGATGCCGTCGGACTTGCTCTCAGCAAAGGCCTTCAACGCGCCGTTGATCGTCGGCAGCGACGTCACATTGATGGCGGGATAGGCATAACCACCCTTCTGGGCGGCGTCGAGCATGGCACGGTATTGAGCGGGAGTGGCGACGGGCATCTTGGAATTTTAGATTTGGGATTTCTGATTCCTGATTCGGATGACTGGGGCATGAATCAGGAATCACGATTCATGAACCAGGAGTGAAACAAGCAGCAGGCGAGCCAGCGGCAGGTTAATTAATTGTAACTGCGAATGGCTCCGATGCGGACGCGGCGGGTGCTGTGCGCGGCATCGCCAGGGAGGTCGATCTCGTCGCCGGGGACATGACCGATGAGGGCCTTGGCCTTTTCAGAGAGGTAGGAGATGATGATTTTCTCCAAATCACTGTCCCATGCACCCAGGATGGTGAGGGACTCGGTGGAGCCATCTCCCAGGTCGGTGAGTTCGACGACGGTGCCAATGCCGACCTTGTCGGAAGGCATGCCGGCGAAATCAGTGCCGTGAGCATGGCGGATTTCACGCTCATATTTACCCTGCATGCGGAGGAGGACGGCCTGCTGGTCACGGGCGGCCTTGTAACCGCCATTTTCGCGAAGGTCACCCTCGGCACGGGCGATCTGGATTTCCTTTTTGTTATCAGGAATCTGGACGTTCACGAGGTCTTCGAGCTCCTTCTTCTTTCTCTCGAGCGATTCCCAGGAGACGATCAGGCGGTCATCCTGACGGGCAGCGGCGTTTTCGGCCATCATAGCCTCCATCTCAGGCCGCGATTTGATGATGCGGGCCATGAGAGAGCGGCGGGTGAGGTCGTCGAAAGCAGAATTGCCCAGGATGCGCTTGGCGAGGAGGCGGATGTCCTCCTCCTCCGCATCGGCGACCATCTCTCCGAGCAGTGTGGCATCTTCAGAGAGCAGGCTTTGCAGACGGCCGGTGCGTTTCGGACCGCCTTCCATCTGATCGTAATCAATGACATCGAGGATGGCGTGGCCGAGATCGATGTCGAAGCAGGACTCGGCGAGGCCTTTACGCTCGCGGGCCATCCAGATGAGGAGGTCGGCGCTCAGGTTGCGATTGCGCAGGCACTTCTTGAGGGCGTCGGCCAGCACGTCGAGCTCATCGTTGTCATTGAGCACGATGGCGATCTCGGCGACGGCCTTGCCGCCGCTGCGGGTGAGCTGCTGGAGGATCTCCGGCACCCAGGCGCGGTTCGGGAAGGCCTCCGGGAAGGCACGGTAAACGCGGGCGAGGGAGGCGGAGGCGAGCGTCTTGATGGAATCCCCTAGCGTCGCGCGGGTCTCAGAGACGAGGTCGGCCAGCTTCATGCTGCCGAGCGGAGCCGTGGTGCCGAGGCTCTCGACGAGCTCGTCACGAGCGAGGACAAGCTGGAGAGTCTCCTTGAGCTGGAATTTGTAGCTCTTGCGCACGGTGTCGGAAATGTCCTGGAAAACGGGCACGAGTTCGGTCTTCGCATCGCCAAAGAGGTCGATGTCCTTTGCGATGCTGGCGAGGGCAGCGAGCTTGCCCTTCAGGTCGCGGGCGGCACGGAAGCCCTTCACCATCACATCGCCCGGCTTTTCGGCCTGATCGCGGAGGATGATCTTGTCCGCACGTTTGGTCGGCACCACGACGTGGCGATGGGCTTTGAGGGCCTTTTTGGCCGCTTCCCACCAGCGCTTGTAATCGGCCTCGGGGATGATCTTTCCCTTCAGGAGGGCTTCGAGGCTGTCGAGGGAGAGAGCATTGCCGCTGCTCTTCAGGGCCAGCTCGACGAGGGCGGGCGCGTTGTCCTTGGCGAGGGCTTTGAGACCTTCGAGATCGGTGAGGCGGCGGGCGAGCAAGCTATCCGATGGCAGGATTTCGAGGGAGTTCGCAGCAAAGGACAGCTTCATGCTGTGACCGGGCTTGCCCTCGAAGTCGATGCTAAGGCGGTCGCCCAACAGGTCCCATTCGGTGATCAGGCCGATGCCCCAGCTTTTATGCTGGACGGCGGTGCCGGGTTCGAGTTTGGAAAGTTTTTCTGCATCTGCGCCGGAGAGCTTGCCGGCGGCCACAAGATTTTGCACCTCTGGATTCATGGGGGGCGCAGAGTAGGCACTCAAGAGACCGTGGCAAGGGATGGTTTTGTCGTGAGGACAAATGGCCGGGGCATACGCCCCTCTTAACAGGATCGAAAACCTGTGAGCACACCATGGATCACTGAATTCAGCGCGAATGGGCCTGCCACGCGCCCGCCACCGCCACCCGCAGGTCCCCTGCCCTCCGCCCTTGCAAAACCTCGCGCGTTGTGTTTTGGGAGCGTTCTCATGTCCCAACCCCTCCTCATCTGGCTCGACGGCAAACTCGTCCCCGAATCTGAAGCGAAGATCTCCGTCTTCGACCACGGTCTGCTGTATGGCGACGGGGTATTCGAGGGCATCCGCATCTACAATGGCCGCGTCTTCCGCCTCACGGAGCATCTGAACCGCCTCTACGATTGCGCCAAGGCCATCTGCCTAACCATCCCGATGACCTTTGAGGAGCTGGAAAAAGCCACCGTCGAGACCGTGGCGGCCAATAACCTCCGTGATGGCTACATCCGCCTCGTCGTCACCCGCGGCGTGGGCTCGCTCGGCCTCAATCCCTACCAGTGCCCCAAGGCGAGCGTCTTCGTCATCGCCAGCACGATCACCCTTTACCCGAAGGAGCGCTACGAAAACGGCCTCCACCTCATCACCTGCGGCACCCGCCGGCCGAACAGCGCCGCTTTGAGCCCCCAGGTGAAGAGCCTGAACTACCTCAACAACATCATGGCCAAGATCGAGTGCATCCAGGCCGGTTGCGAGGAAGGCATCATGCTCAACGACCAGGGCTACGTCTCCGAGTGCACGGGCGACAACGTCTTCATCGTGAAGAACGGCAAGGTCACCACCCCGCCGATCTCCGCCGGTGCCCTCGATGGCATCACCCGCCGCGCCGTCATCGAATGCATCCAGGAGATGGGCCTGCCTTTCGCCGAGCAAAACATGACCCGCTTTGACATCTACACCTCCGACGAGTGCTTCCTCACCGGCACCGCCGCGGAAGTCATCGCCGCCGTGCAATACGACCGCCGTCCCATCGGCGATGGCAAGCCGGGCAAGATCACCAACGAGCTCATCACCCGCTTCAAGAAGCTGGCGAACAGCACCGGCACGCCCGTGCCCTACGCCTGATGAACATCGTTGACCTCATTTTCGAGCGCCATCACGGCCCGGAGATGGCGGTCATCAGCCCCGAGGGTTCCCTCAGCTACGCCGGCCTCCAGGCCCGCATGCTGGAAACAGCCCACGCCTTGCAAAGCGATGCGCATTGGCCTCGCGACATCCCGCGTCCGCGCATCGGCCTGCATGCCCCCAGCGGCCCCGACTACATCGTGCTCGCCCTCGCCATCCTGAAGGCCGGAGCCTGCTTCGTCCCCATCCCCTCCGAACTCACCGCCTCCGAGCAGCAGGAACTCATCGAACGCACCGCGCTGCATGCGGTGATACGCGCCAAGAATGCCGATGACTGGCAGTTGGAGGCTTTTGGACATTCGAGTTTGCCGCAGAGGGGCAAAGAGGCAGAGAAGGCAGAGGCTTTAAACTCAAAATCCTCTGCGCCCTCCGCTCCTCTGCCCCTCTGCAGCCCATCCGAAGTCCCTGAAGCCTTCGATGCTCTGAACGCCGCCTTTATCCGCTTCAGTTCCGGCACGACCGCCCGGTCCAAAGGCGTCGTCATCTCTCACGAGACGCTGCTGGCCCGCATCACCGCGGCGAATGAGGCGCTGCGCATCGGCACGGAAGATCGTGTGCTGTGGGTGCTGCCCATGGCGCATCACTTCGCCGTCTCGATCATTTTGTATCTTTACCACGGTGCCACCACCATCTTAGCACCCGCCAGCGATCCGGCGGTGATGCTCCGCCTCATGCGGGAGCACGCCGCCACGGTCATGTATGGCTCGCCCTACCACTACACGCTGCTCGCCGGTCAGCCGGAGGCCGCCGCGATGAAAAACCTGCGCCTCGCCGTGAGCACGGCCTTCGCGTTGAGCCAGGAGGTAGCCGATTTGTTTCATTCGAAGACCGGCCTGTACCTCACGCAGGGCATGGGCATCATCGAGGCGGGTCTTCCGCTCCTCAATCTGGAACACGCCGCCACGCATCCCACCTCCGTCGGCAAGCCCACGCCCTCCTTCGAGGTCAAACTCGACGACGGCGAGCTCCTCCTGCGCGGCCCCGGCCTCTTCGATGCCTACCTCAGCCCCTGGCAGCCCCGTGAAGCCGTCCTACGCGATGGCTGGTTCCCCACTGGCGACATCGCCGAGATCGACGAAACCGGCTCCCTCTTCCTCCGAGGCCGCGTGCGCAGTGTCATCAACGTCGGCGGCATGAAATGCTTCCCCGAAGAGGTCGAAGCCGTTTTGACCTCCCACCCTTCGGTGAAAGCCGCCCGCGTCCTCGCCCGTCCTCACGCCGCCCTCGGCTTCGTCCCCGTCGCCGAGGTCATCGCCGCAACCGGCACCGAAAGCACCCTCGCCGCCGAATTGAAGAAATTCTGCCAGCAGCAGCTCTCCGCCTACAAAGTGCCCCTCCTCATCACCTTTGTGACCGAGCTACCGCTCACCGCCAGCGGCAAACTGCGGCGGTATTGATCGAGGATTCGTATTGTAAGACGCCCAGTTGGTCGCACCCTGTTCGGGAAGGAACCATGACGAAGAAGAACATCACGCTCACCACGGCCTTGCTGCTGATTGCCCTGCTCTGGAGCAGTGCCGGTGAAGAGCCTGATTGGGCACATTTGCTGGAGATGAGGCTGCCCAGCCAGAGGCAGGTGGGCAGCGTCGAAAGCCCGTCCGTGCTTCGCTATAAGCCACAAAGGAATCCCAATTACTCCAAGGAAGCGGCGGAAGCATATTATGAGCGCCGACATAGCTTGATCAGGGGCTTTCATGGAGGCGGTCAGATAGACCGGGTAATGTCGAATTTGAAATCAGGCACTAACTTGTTGCGCTGGATGAGCATGGCCCAGCAGAGAGAGATGATTCAGGCCGTCCCGCTCTTTGTCGAGTTGTTGAATCATCAGGACGAAAGCGTCCGTCGTGTGGCGACTGAAATTTTGATCTGGTTTGGCGACAAGCGAGGCTTCGACTTTGTGATGAGCCAGATGGAGGGGCCGGATTCGACGAAGTGGTGGAGTATCTTCGACAAAGATTTCGCCAGCGCGACACCCACGGAATACCTGCCGCGCCTCAAAGCTCTGTTTGCGAGTAAGAGCGACAATAAGGTGGAGGCTTATGTCATTGCCAAGGTGCTTGCCCAGATGGGTGATGCGGACGCAGCTAGGCATGTGTTGCCCGTGGTCGAGCGGGATCCACACAAATCCGTCAATACCATTTTGAAGCTTGCGAACGTCCATGATTCCAGTGTCACCGCCTCTATGCAAAAGCTCTCGAAGGAAGGCAGCCCAGACAAAGTGAAACATGCCGCGGATATCGTGCTCGGGAAACAAGGTGATACCGCCGCTCAGCAGCGGCTGATCCAGGCAGCCAAGAAAGTGATCTCCCTTCCTCAATCGCAGAATGCCGACGGGACGGACATACCTGGCCTCAAGCCTAAATTCATAGGTGAGGTCACCCCCTCCTGGGACATCAATGCGGTTTTCGCCCTGGAACACGGCATGGAGGTGGTTGCCCCTGAGCAAGCGGTGCCAGTGCTTCGGGACATCGCCATCCACGCCGATAATGTGTATTTCAGCAGGACGGCCGTCGAGCTTCTGGCAAAGATCGGCAACGAAGCGGCGAGAAACGCCCTTTGGGACGTCGCGAGGTCCGCCAAAGAGAGGAAGAGAACGTTTGAAGACACCATTTTCACGAACATCGGCAAAGCGTTGATCTTATTTGATGATGAGACCTCGGCATCGCTGGCCACGATCATGTTTAGCGGAGACACACATGGAATGGAAACATCTCAATTCCTCGCCGAAACCCGAGGCTGGGATGGCCTATTTAAACTGGAAATATTTTACTGAGGCCCCCGTCGTCTCATTTCCACCGAACAACCCACCTGATGCTCAAAGACCTCCGCGCCAATCCCACGCTTGCTCATGTGCTGCCGCTGGCGGTGTTCACGGGCATGCTTTCGGTGCCGGGGTGGTTCAAGATCGAGAACAGCGAGCTGCCTTGGCAGGTGCAGATGCCGGAGCTTTGGGTCTATCCGCTGCAAACGCTGCTGTGTGCAGCGCTGCTGCTCTTCTTCCGCCAGCACTACACGCTGGCACCGTGGCGCGGACTTGGCTTGGCGTGCGGGCTGGCAGTGCTGGGGATCGCGTTCTGGATCGCGCCGGAGATGCTGAGGCGGGTGCTGATCGAGCGGGGGCATGAGGCGAAGGACTGGTGGGACTGGCTGGGACTGGCGGAGCGCACCGAAGGCTTTGATCCCACGCTGGTGAAGGATTCGGCGCTGGCTTTTCAGGCCACCATCGGCCTGCGCTTTGCCCGCATGGTGCTGGTAGTGCCGTTCGTGGAGGAGCTGTTCTGGCGCGGGTTCCTGATGCGCTTCCTCGTGGATCAGGATCGCCCGTTTATGAAGATCCCCTTCGGCACGCATCGCTGGCGGATCTTTTGGATCGTGACCGTAGCCGTGATGCTCATCCACAACACGAGCGACTGGCCCGGTGCCTTCGTGTGGGGCTCGCTGATGTATTTCCTGGCCGTCCGCACGAAGAGCCTCGGGGCCTGCATCGTGATGCACGCAGTCGGAAACCTGCTCCTCGGCCTCTATGTGATGAAGACGGGCCTGTGGGGCTTTTGGTGAGCCGTGACTCAGCGGGCGAGGTCGTCCAACTGGACCCGCACCGCCTCGTCGAGCTTGTCGCGATTCACCTGGCTGGACTCGCCGTCCGCCTCCCGGAGCAGTCGCTGGGCGATGGCGTGGGCGGACTCGAATGCCCCATTGCCATCGGCATCGATCCAGACCGGGTTGGTGGAGCCAAGGACGCGGGAGGTGCAGGTCTTGCTGGCAGGCTGGTAGGGCCGCGGGATCTCCCAGAAGGCCTCCTTCACCCCGGGCCCGGTGGCGATGGCGACAAGGTGCACGTCGTGAGATGGCCTGGGCAGCTTCCAGACGACTTTCGCCTTCTCACCGGGCTGGTGGTCAGCGCGTAGCGTTTCCTCGCGGATGAGCAGGCCGTTGGCATACAGCGCCAGATGATCCGCCTGCACCCACGAGGGGCCGTGCACGCTGATCTCCACCTTGATGGTGTCATCGAGACCCGTGGCGAGATCCCCGACGCCGAAGCGTCCA
>JBKCXA010000434.1:0-2582 GCA_046316935.1 Prosthecobacter sp. | reverse complement strand
CGCGGACATCGTCCGGCATCCGCTCGTGCTCAGCGGCGAGCAATCCAGCTCCCACCGCCACATTCGCCACATCTTCACGCAGGCCGGTCTTGGCGGACACATGAACGTCACCACCACCGCCACCAACCGCGCCCTACTGCTCGACTACGTTGCCATCCGCCTCGGCATCACCATCAGCACCAGCGCCAACAACACCAAGCTTCCACGCCCCGGTCCCGGTGAATGCGAACTCACCATGCGCGACATCACGAATCTCTTCGGCCACGAAGAAGTCTTCCTGCTTCAGCGCAAAAGCCGGCACGAGCTAGCGCATGTGAAAGCCTTCCGGGAGATGGTGTTGAAGGGAATGAGTGAAATCTAGTGGCTCAACTTCGCCAACCTCCCCAGCTCCTCCGCGCTCAGCGGCCGGTCAAACACCGCCACGCCGCCGATCCAGCCGGTGAAGCCGACGCTGCGGCTGCTGTGGATGACGCGGCCGATGGTGAAGGGGCCGCCGCTTTGGGCGTCTTTCGGCGTGTAGAGGTCGTGCGGATACCACCAGGGATTCAGGCGCAGCGCCACGAGATCACGGGCGACTTCTTTTCCGCCACGCAGAGTGACTTCGACCTTGGTGAAGCGATGCTCGCGCAGTTCGACGCGTTCCTCGGCGGTCTCGCGGAGCACCTTGACACTCAGCGGCTCGGCTTCGGGTGGATTGTAGTATTGGTCTTTCGGGAAGGTTTCGTCTTCGCCGTCTTGTTTGCCCGGCAGCTTCGCGTAGTGGCCCTGCATGTAGGCGTTGTAGGCGTAGGAGATGAGTTTGTCCTTCTTTGGGTTGTCGAGCCAGCGATCACCGGAGACGCCGTTCAGCCAGCCGGTGAGTTCATCTTTTTCATGATCAAAAGTCATCGCAAAGCACTGCCAGGACTTGTCGAGCACCTCGGCTGGCGAGTCAGCCGGCACTTCGGGCGAGAGATCGGCGGAGTTGCACTTGTGGAGAGCGTATTTGTTCAGGAAGGAACTCGCGCCGTTCTCCGAAACATGGCCGCAGGCGCTGCCTTGCTTGTTCAGGCCGGCAAAGAGCGCGTATTGCCGCTGCCCACGCTCCACCTTCGCGATGGTGGTCGTGGTCTTCTCCTTCAAATCGGTGCCTTCATGCCAGATGCCCGCCAGCGCATGGTTCCCGCTCTCCCGGATCGCCCACACGACCACCGTGACCGACTTGCCCGCGCCCTTGATGTCGAGCGGCGTGTCATGCAGCCGCGAGCGAGGCACGAAGAGGAAGGGGCGGAAGTCAGCATCGGTTTCTTTGACGATGCGAATGGCATTCCCGAACGGACCGCGGCCCAGCAGAGGAAAATCCGCATACGTCGCCTCACGCCCCGCGCCCCAGTAGTCTTTGATGTAGTTCGCGGCATCGAGCGGGTAGTCGGTCTTCGCTCCAGCGGGCACATGAGCCGTGAAACGCTTCTGACCGTCCGCTTCACGCTTCACGAAGTCCCAGAAGGCGACGAGTCCAGGTGTGCTCGTGACCGTGGCGACGGGTTCGGGGGCGAAGAGAGGCGCTGTG
Source organism: Prosthecobacter sp. (assembly GCA_046316935.1). Taxonomy (GTDB): domain Bacteria; phylum Verrucomicrobiota; class Verrucomicrobiia; order Verrucomicrobiales; family Verrucomicrobiaceae; genus Prosthecobacter. The sequence goes on along the minus strand of JBKCXA010000434.1, from coordinate 1,033 downwards.
AGGAAAAGAAGAGGCAGGAGCTTCATGGGGAATTTCAGAATTACTCAGCCACCAACTGCAGCGCATCCAAAATCACAAAACCGTCTGTTTCGCGGTTTCGGAGTGTGATGGTCGTTTCGAGGTCTTTTTGGAGTTCGACCTTGCCGATGCTGCGCAAGGCTTCACCGGCCGGAAGTGGCTGCGTTTGGTCCACGAGCAGTTCGACGGCTTTTTCGCCGTTCTGGATCGTCAGCGGCACTTTCGTGGCTCGCGTCTCATGCGCGGAATAGGCCATGCGAAGGTCGTAGCGACCACTTTTCGGCACTTTGACACGGAAGACGGCCACGGACTCGCCATCGCCGCGCTTGTCATCGTGGAGATAACCCGTGCCGATGTGCGGCTTGAAGCCGGAAGAGCGGCTCCATGCGCCCTTCAGCTCCGCCTGCGCATCAACGAGCACGATGCCGGGCAGCGTCTTTGGATCGATGTTCATCGTGCCTTTGGGTTCAGCAGGCACTTTGGCGAGCACTGGCAGATCGAGCACCTGCTTCTGCGCCAGCAGACGCTCACGCAGCGCGGGATACGGCAGCTTTTGCACGTCGAGACCTTGTTTGGCACTCAAAGCGGCGGCGATACCTGCGCTTTGACCGAGAATCATCCACGTCGGCTCCACGCGGATCGAAGACATCCCCACATGCGTGCAGGACAGCGCGACAGGCACGAGCAAGTTCGTGCACTCGGCGGCCTTCGGCGTGATGGCGCGATACGGGACGTGATACGGATAGCCGTGCTTCCTCCCGGCCATGCGCACCGGCATGATGGTGCCTTCATCGACGACGAACTCACCTGTGCCGACGCGCTGACAGTCATGCGAGTCGATGGGGAAGGACGACACGACGATGGCATCCTCCTTCTTCGGCTGCTCCATGATGTCCTTTTGCGAAACAACGTAGTCGCCGATCATGCGGCGACCCTCGCGCACATAAAGCTGCGGCGACCAATGATCGTAATCCGCGAACTCATCGCGACACAGCCCCAACTCGCTCATCTCTTT
>JBKCXA010000433.1:0-4062 GCA_046316935.1 Prosthecobacter sp. | reverse complement strand
CCCACAAACCAGCGGCCGTCCTTCTGCTCAAACTGGTCTCCAAGCAGGTCGCCACGCGCGATGCTGTCCTTGAAGTAGGTGAAGTTCGAGAAGAGATCGAGGTCGTAATAGCCCGCGTAGGCATTCGCACGTGTGGTGGTGCGGCCTTCGCGGCGCTCCCAATCAAAGCTGAGGCTGTAGCGCTGCGAGTTGCCACCATCGGTGGGGTCCATGTTGCCGTAGCGACCGATGATGCCCGCATCCAGCGCCCGCTGCGGCACCTGATCGGTGCTCATCCAATCGCCCTTGTAGCCCATGAGTGTCACGTTCACGCGATCCGTGTCATCATGCCAATGCCAGCGCAGCAGGCCGTTCCAGCGAGTGGCATCGGAATTCAGATCCCACGGGCCATTGTAGAACTGATGCTCGATGGCCGCCGTGAGCATGCCCGCGCCCGCCTGGATGCTATCGGCGATCAGCGTGCGGGTGTATTCATACTCGCCCCAGGTGGTGGAGAGAATGCCCTGCGGCAGCGAATCGACCAGCTTGAACCTCGCCGCGCCGGTGCTGCTGAGGTCGCCATGCTGGGCGTAATAATTGCCCTTCCAGTATTCCAGCTCGCCCACTAGCTCCGGGATGATGAAATTCAGGTCCGCATAGCCCTGGCCATGCGCATGCGTGCGGAAATTCACCGGCATGCCATCGACGTAGATCGCGAAGTCGGTGCCGTGATCGAGGTTCGTGCCGCGCAGGAAATACTGGTTCGCCTTCCCATCGCCGCTGTGCTGCGTGACGATGAGGCCCGGCACGCTCTCCAGCAGCTCGCCCCGCCGCGAAAACGGCCGCTCCATGAGCTCCTTCGCATTCGTCTGCCCCTTCGACGCCGAGGTGGCGATGCCGAGCAGTGACTCCGCCTTGCCTTCGATCACGATCTCCTTCAGCTCCGTGGCATCCTCCGACGCATTTTGAGCCGCCAAAGGCAGCGAAAACAGGCAGGCGAGATAAACGAGTGGTCGGGAGGTCATCGCAGGGTGGGACGACCTCGATGGGCGAAGCCCATAAAATCCCCGGGGGATAGACGATAACGCTCTCGGTGCTCGCGCCATCCACGATGCCAATCGTCTTTTCCCTCGCACGTCGCCGCCGTTCAGATCCACACCACCGGCAGCGGCAAAACCATCGCCAGATCTGCCAGCACGCGATGCTGCTCGACGCTCAGTTTCCCTCGAAAACGATGGAGAATCGTCATGAGGGCCAAACCGACGAGCACAGCGACGGATGGAGCCAGCAGCACGGCATCAAAGCTGCCCTTTTGGATGTAGTAAAGCACCGCCACCATCACCAGCACATTGCCGCCGAGCAGCGTGGGGTGCGCGGCGTGCCAGTGCGCGGGCTTGCCAGCGGCTTCTTCCTCCTTCGCGGCGAGGGCGCTGAGGTTCGCGAGGAACAGCAGCGTCAGCACCGCGCACTCCAGCAGCGGGTCCGCCCACGTTTCGGGCATGGAAAAGAAGCGAATGCTCGCTGTGGAGCCCAGTGCAAAAAGCAGCGCCGCCGCGTGCGGCCGTGGTATCAGTGCCGGTGCCAGCCGCGCCACATAGACAAAGAAATACAGCGTCACAAACACCGCCAGGCTCACCGCCTGCCACAGGATGCCCTCCGGGATCTCCTTCAGAGCTATCCAAGAGGTGGCGGCGAGCGCCAGCGGCATCACGAGCGTCATGAAGAGCACCCGATGCCGACGGTAAAACGCATGACGCACATCCAGCTCCGCCTTTGCCTGGCGAAAGGTGTCCCACAGCCGGTCCATCACATAAATGATCCACACCACCAGCCCCAGGCCCACATGCACCATCGGCATCAAGTGCAGTCCGTGGGCGTGTGCGAGACCCAGTTGCCACAGCACCGCCACTGCCGGTGCTTCCAGGCTCAGCACATGCGGCCACAACCACCACGGCGGTGATTTCGCAGGCAAAGAAGGGCTGGTCGGGAGTTCGGCGGACAAAGCCCGGAAATCTGGCGTCTCTTCCCTCTTCCGGCCAACATCATTTCTCCAAAACTCCATCACTCCGTCTTTTCACCCTGCACTCCCCGGCTAAACAAGACGCCCCATGCGCATCCTCCACACCGCTGACTGGCACCTCGGCGCCCGCCTCATTGAGCGGGACCGCCTCGCTGAGCACGCGGCCTTCGTGGACTGGCTCATCGAAACCCTCCGCAGCGAGAAAATCGACGCCCTGCTCCTCAGCGGCGATGTCTTCGATGCGGCGAACCCGCCGCAGGATGCCGTCGCGCTCTACTTCGACTTCTTGAAGCGCCTCGCCGATCTCAAAACGGTGAAGGCCATCATCACCGGAGGCAATCACGACTCCGCCTCGCACCTCAATGCGCCGCGTGATCTGCTCCGTCGCTTCGACGTGCATGTCTTCGGCCACGCGGGTGCGGACAACCTCGTCGATCTCGGCGGCTGCGTCATCGCCGCCGTGCCCTTCCTGCGTGAGCGTGACCTCCGCCAGGCCACCGCCGGTGAAACGATCTCCAGCGTGCACGAGCAAGTCCGCTCTGCCATCCGCGAACACTACGCCGCGCAGCTCGCCGCCGCCCGCACCCTCGCGCAGGGACGGCCCGTCATCGCCATGGGCCACCTCACCGTCCTCGGTGCCACCACCAGCGACAGCGAGCGCGACATCCACATCGGCAACCTCGGCTCCGTCGGCGCGGACATCTTTGACGGCTTCGACTACACCGCCCTCGGCCATCTGCATCGCCCGCAACGTGTCGCCGGCAATGAAACTATCCGCTACAGCGGCTCCCCCATCCCCCTCAGCTTCTCCGAAGCCGCCGATGCGAAGTCCGTCGTCATCATTGACACTCATGATCATTCTCCTGCCCCCATTCTTCTGCCTACCAAGGCATTAGATAGGCAAGAGAATGGGGGCAGGAGAATTGAGATTCAGACTCTGCCGATCCCTACCACCCGTCAGCTCATCCGCGTGAAGGCCGCGCGTGCCACACTGGCCGCCGATCTTGAAAACGTGCCCGCCGGAGCCTGGGCCGAGGTCACCGTGAAGCTCGATGCCCCCGAGCCCGATCTCGACCGCCAGGTCCGCGAAGCCGCCGCCGGCCGCTTCGAAGTCCTCAAAGTCCTCGCCGACCTCCCCCTCTCCGAAACCGCCCCCTGGCAAGCCAAAGCCCCCACCCTCCACGACCTCCAACCCCGCGATGTCTTCCGCGAACTCCTCACCGAAAAACAGATCGAAGGTGATGAACTCAGCGCTGTGTTTGATGAGCTGCTGGCGTTGAGGGAGGCGAGAGTTTCGGCCTGAAAGGGGCGAAGAAGGAATGACAACCTAGTCTTTGATTATCAAATCATGAACCAATCATCAAACTTAGACCTCGGAGTTTGGCTTGAGCAGGAAGCTTTACTGTTGTTGGACGTTCCTGCGGAAGAATTGGATATTGAAACGCTATCTTCAAGATCACGTGCAATTCTTTTGGCTTGGACCCTGCTGGGCGAAGTTGGGAATGGAGGAACAGACCAATACTTCTTCAATGTTGGCCACTGGGTCTACCCAACGCTGGAGAGCCTAAGATGCATTGGTGCCGTAATGACGGCTGCTCGCCTAGCAGAATTGGCAGCCCATTATCCCAATGGATTTCCATCGCGTGATCTTGAAGAAGCGAGAGTGGAGTATGAATCGCTGCCGCCTGTGTTTTTTGATGGCTGCACAGAGTTTGACCTCTTCTTGATGGGAGATGCTTCGAACGACTACAAGCCAAACGAAGATTTGGTGCCTCTTGTTTACCGCCACGCGAACGCCTGCGCTTAGTTTTAGACTTCAATCCAAACATGCGCTTGCTCGCCGTCCGACTTCAGAATCTCAACTCACTCAGGGGAACATGTTGGGCGGTTTGATGAAGCGCCGTTGAGCGCGGCGGCGAGGAGGGCGATGTCGTCGATTCCGGTGGTTGCACCACCGGCTATCTTCTGGAGTTATCACCGCATGAAGAACGGGTTCTCAAATGAGCGTCCGCATAGCCTTCAATTCCCCCTGCGCCACTTCGCGGGTCGGCGGCAATCATGAT
>JBKCXA010000432.1:0-4485 GCA_046316935.1 Prosthecobacter sp. | reverse complement strand
CCGAAGGGGATCAGGATGAGCACGATGCGCGGCTGCAGGTAGCACTTCAGCGGGATGGCGATGAGGGCATAGAGGCTGAAAAGCACCAGTAACGAGGACACGAGCAGCGCCTGGGAGCTTTCCTTCTCGCCGCGGGCCTCGCCCGCACAGCTCCAGCCGATGTGCGCATGCTGGGACAGGAGTTCTTCGAGGAAGGGCACGAGCGATTCACGCACCACACCGGGGTTGGTGGTGGCCTTGTTCACATCGGCGGTGATGTTGAGGGCACGGCGGCGGTCCACGCGTTTGATCGAGGTGAAGCCCTTGCCGACTTTCGCCTCGGCGACGCGGTTGAAGGGGATTTCGAGGCCGTTGGCGGCACGCACGCGCATCGAGTCGAGCGTGGCGAGTGATTTGCGATCCTCTTTGGGATAGCGAAGCATCACTTTGACCTCGTTGCGGCCACGTTGGATGCGCTGGACCTCATCACCGAAGAAAACGCCGCGCACCTGGCGGGCGAGGTCATTGACGGTGAAGCCGAACTGCTGCGCCTCGGGCTTCAAACGAAGCTGGATCTCGTTGCGGCCCGAATCGAGGCTGTCGGACACGTCGAAGACGCCGGCGATGGTGTTGAGCCGCTCCTTGATCTGATCGGACAAAGCGAGCAACTCATCGGGATTCGTGCCGGTGAGCTGAATGTCGATGGGATCACCGCTGCGCATGATCTCCGCGCGGAAGGTAAGCTCCTCGGCACCGGGGATGCTTTTCGACGCGTAAGCGGCCTCGATGCGCTTTCGCCAGTCGGTGGCCATGTCCACGGTGCTCACCTGCATGCTGCGCTCCTCGGGGCCGTAGGTCTCGATGGTCACCTCACCGCGATGACTGCCGCTGCCGCCGGAGGAGCCGCGGGAACTGCTGGTCATGCCGGAGTTCGAAATGATGCCACGAATCACCGGACGGCCATCCGGGCCGACGTAGTCCTTCCGCATCTGCTCGGCGAGCTGGTAGATTTTGGCGATGTGATCATCGGTCGTCTCAAACGGCGTTCCATCCAGCATCGTCAGGCGGCACTCGATGCGTTCGGAGGCCACACGCGGAAAAAACGTCGTCGGAATGCGGTCGCTGAAATAAATGGCGAACAACACGCCAAGCCCGCCAAAGACCGCGGCGAGCACGGAGTAGCGAAAATGAATGCAGAAGCGCAGCGAGGGCCGGTACACCTTCGTCACAAACTTCGCCAGCAAGCCTTCCGAGAAGCGATGCACCGGATCGAGCGCATCCGCCGCCGTGCTCAGGATGGGAAAACGATGCGCCAGATGGCTCGGCAGGATCAATTTCGTCTCCAGCAGCGCCAGCAGCATCACGCTGATGAAAATGATGGCGATGGGCTGGAACATCACGCCAAAGTCGCCAAAGCCCGCCGCCATCGGCGAGAAGGCGGCGATGGTGGTGAGCACGCCAAAGGTGATCGGGGCCGCGAGACGTTGAACGCCCTCGATGGCGGCATCCAGCGCCGATCTTCCCTCCTGCTTGAAGGTGTCCACCTGCTCCGCGGTGACGATGGAGTCATCCACCACGATGCCGAGCACGAGGATGAAGCCGAAGACGGAGCTCAAATTGATCGAGAGATCGAACAGCGGCATCAACGCGAAGGCCCCGAGGAAGCTCATGCACATGCCCACCGCCACCCAGAACACCGCGTCGAAGCGCAGGAAGAGCCCCACACAGATGAAGACGAGGATCAGCGAGCTGCGGGCGTTTTGCAGCAGCAGCGTGATGCGGCCCTTCACGATCTTCGAACGGTCGTTCCAGAACTCCAGACGCACGCCGTCCGGCAGTTTGCTGCCTTTCGTGAGGATGTAGTTCTTCACATTCTCGGCGATCTCGATGGCGTTTTGCGACTTCTCACGCATGACGGTGATGGAGACGCAGCGTTTGCCGTCGAGGCGTGAGATGAGGAGGTTTTCGTTGAAGCCATCGGCAATCTTTGCCACCTCGCCGAGCGTGAGCTTGGTGCCGTCCGGCCGCGTGAGGATCACGACGCGAGCATAGTCCGCGCCGCTGTAGGCCCGGCCACGCGTGCGAATGGAAACATCACCCGCTTCCGTCTGCACCACGCCGGCAGGCAGGTCGATGGCGCTGCCACGAATGGCGGCGCTGATTTGATCCAAGGTGAGGCCATATTTCCGCAGTGTGGCCTCGGGGATCTCGATGCTGATCTCGTAGGGCCGCACACCGCTGAGGTTCGCGTGCGAGATGCCGGGCAGCGCGGCGATCTCATCGCGGATCTGCTCGCCCAGGCGGCGCAGGTCACGCTCCGCCATGTCCGCCGCCAGCATGACGCTGATGACGGAGTCGAGATGGTCGTCCTGCTGGATGATGGGGCGCTCCGCGAGCGTGGGAAAGTTTGGGATGGCATCGACACGGATTTTGAGCTCATCGAGGATGTCGCGGGCCTGCTTCGCGTCATTGATTTCGATCATGACCATCCCGCCGCTCGATGAGGCGGTGGAGACGATGCGCTTGATGCCAGTGACCTGCTGAATCGCCTCCTCGATGCGCAGGACGATGGTCTCCTCCACCTCCTCCGGCGTGGCACCTGGATACGGCACATTGATGGAAAGAAAGCGCGAGGGCATGTCCGGGAACACCTCCAGCGGAATGCGACCTGTGAGCAGCGTCCACAATCCGAGCCCCATGATGGCGAGCATCATGAGATTGGCGGCGACGGAGTTGCGGGCAAACCAGGAAATCATGGGAGCATGGTTAAGAGGTCAAGGAACGGGTCAAGATGAGGCATCGCGGGAAACTTCTGTCCGTTCGGCAAGAGCAGGAGGACGTGTGCGTTGCACGCAAGCATGAAACGACGTGACCTTTTCCTATGCGCCGCGGCCGCTGCTTTAGTTTCGCCTGCTCGTGGCGGCCAGTTCAGCGGCAAGATCCGCAAATCCCTCAAATGGAGCATGGCGGAGAAGGCCGCCAAAGGCATGCCGCTGGTTGAGGCCTTCAAAAAGCTGCGTGAGTGTGGTTTTGAAGGTGTGGAGCCCAGCTTGCTTTTTGGCCACGTGACCCTCGAAAATGCCGCTGAATGGGCGGTGGCGGGAAAAGAGGCTGGTTTGGTCATCGACGGCACCGTGGGCGGTCGCGCCGAGACACTCGAAAAAGGTCTCGAAATCACCAAGAAGCTCGGCGGTGATTCGATGCTGGTCGTGCTCGCCTACCCGGAGGACAAACCGATCCAGCAGACCTGGCGTGAAGCCGTGGCCCGCATGAAGGAAGCCGCGCCAGTGGCGGAAAAGCTCGGCGTGCGCCTGCTCATCGAGAATGTCTGGAACACCTTCACCATCAGCGCCTTCGACATGGCCCGCTTGGTCGATGACATCGGCAGCCCGTGGGTGGGCGTGCATCTCGACATCGGCAATCAGATGCGCTGGGGTGTGGCCGAGCACTGGGTGGAGGTGCTCGGCAAGCGCACCGGCAAGCTCGACGTGAAGGAATACAACCTCGACAAGGCGATGAAGGAAGGCATGCGCAAAGCCTTCGACACGCCGTTGGGCGAGGGAAGCATCCGCTGGGCCGCCGTGCGTGCCGAACTGGCGAAAATCAACTTCACCGGCTGGGCCGCCGCCGAGGTGAAAGCTGGCGACTGGCCCTACCTCGCTGATGTGGCACGCCGCATGGACCAGGTGCTCGATCTTCGTTGATGTCTCACCGCCCCGGCTTGAAGGCCAGCAGCGCCGCCGCGTAGCGGCGGCCGATCTCCAGCGTGCCTTTGGCGGTGAAGTGCGTGTGGCTGGGCGGCAGCGTTTCCGCACCTTCGGTATCGACATACACGGCGAGCGGGTCCTGGGCATCGACGGCCTTTTGCGAGGCGATGACCACGGGCATGTTCGGGTTCTTGCCGTTGCCGAAGCGGGTGTTCACGCCAATCAACGCGATCAATTCCGGCGCGGCGAGATCGCTGCGCAGCCGTGTGATCAGGTAGGCGAGGTTTTTGGTGTAAAGCGGCGCGTAAGCCGGTGTGGCATCGCTCTCGCCCTGCACCCACGCGAGGGCGCGGAACTTCAGTTCGATGTTTTGAGCCTTGGCAGCCGCGAGGGCGCTTTTCACCGTCTCCACCAGCGCTCGGTAGCATGAGCCGCCGATGCCCGGATCGTCGGGATTCCAGTCCTGCGCCACGGCGGTGCCGCTGAAGGCCGCTTTGATGATGGCGAGCGGTTTGCCCTCCTTGGCCTTCAACTCCCGAGCGAGTCCGATCTCCGGCCCGAAACCGCCTTCGGCCTTCGCGAAGTTGCCGTACTGCCTTGGTTCGGCCTTCTTGTCTTTGGGCGATCCTTTCGGCTGCGGCTGCAAATGCGTCCATTTTCCACCGCTGGTGACATCGAACTCGTCCGGCGGCGGATCGCCGACACGCCACCAGAACATCACGTCCTTGTCGGAGGCATCGACGGGCATTTCTGAAGCATACGCGTCAAAGCCCACGGCATTCGACTGGCCGGCGACGAG
>JBKCXA010000431.1:0-7624 GCA_046316935.1 Prosthecobacter sp. | reverse complement strand
TCGGCCAGCCACGCGGTGAAGATGCGGCCGCTGCGGGTGAGTTCGGTGAGATTGCAGCTGTCGAATGCTTTGAAGTCATACTCGCCGGGGATGACGGGCGTGGTGCGGTGATGGACGTAGCAGCGCTTCGCGTTGCGGATGAAGAGGAAGCCGCATTTGCCGCTCTGGCACGGATACCAACCGGCGCAGGCACCATGCAGCTCGATGACGCCGTCTTCCCAGGGCTTGCAGTAGCAACTGGTGCCTTGCAGGCCTTCGCTGCGGTGTTTTGCAAAGCCGTGCTTCAGGAGCAAATTGCCCTCGGTGAGCACATCGCGGCCCCAGAAGAACATTTGCTGACCGAGACCCGTGGTGAGGTCGTTCAAATGGCCGCGGGTGATCATGACTCGGTGGTGTTGGAGATCCACTGCGGGACGGGATCAGGCAGCGTGTGCCAGGCTTCGGGACCTTGGGCGACTTCTTCTTCGGTGAGTAAAGCCGCGTCGAATTTCGCGGTGAGGGCGGCTTTGTCCATGTCGCGGCCGATGATGACGAGTTCGATGCGGCGGTCGCCGTGCTCGCCTTGGATGTGGGAGCGGATTTCGGCCTGGCTTTGCTCGTCCTGCGGCCATTCGGATTCGCTGACAGCGCTCCAGAAGAAGCCCATGGCTCGGGTGTCGCGCAGGACACCGGCTTGCGAGAGGTAACCGGCTATCTCGTTCCGCGTGGCGAGCCAGAACATGCCCTTCGCACGGATGACGCCGTCCCAATGCAGGCCGAGTAGGTCATGAAAGCGCTGCGGATGAAACGGGCGACGGGCGCGATACACAAAGCTGCTGATGCCATACTCCTCGGTCTCCGGTGTGTTTCCGCCGAGGCTGTCGAGCCAGCCTTTCGACTGCTCGGCCTCGGCCATGGCGAAGAGGCCGGTGTCGAGCACAGAATCGAGCGGCACTTCGCTGCGCTGCGTGAGGTGGACTTTGGCTTTCGGGTTCAAGGCGCGGACGATGCCTTGGATTTCATTCAGCTCATCGGCGCTGACGGCATCGGTTTTGTTGATGAGGATGACGTTGGCGAACTCGATCTGATCGGTGAGCAGATTCGCGATGCTGCGGGCATCTTCACCTGTGACGCCCATTTCGCGGTCCTGGAGGTCATCGGTGCTGTGGTAGTCGTCGAGGAAGTTTCGCGCATCGACGACTGTGACCATGGTGTCGAGCTGCGCGAGGTCGTTGAGGCTGCGGCCAGAGTCATCGGTGAAGGTGAAAGTCTCCGCGACAGGCATGGGCTCGGACACGCCGGTGGATTCGATGAGGATCGAGTCAAAGCGACCTTCTTTGGCCAGCGTGGCGACTTCCTGCATCAAATCCTCACGCAGGGTGCAGCAGATGCAGCCGTTGCTCATCTCGACCATTTTTTCCTCGGTGCGAGAGAGTTTGGCATCGCCGCTTTTCACGAGCTGGGCGTCCACATTGACCTCGCTCATGTCATTGACGATCACGGCGACTTTGCGGCCCTCGCGATTGCGCAGGATGTGGTTGAGCAGCGTGGTCTTTCCAGCGCCGAGGAAGCCGGAAAGGACCGTGACGGGGAGTTTGGAAGGTTTGATGTGCATGGGGGGATTCACTTTGCCTGGAGGTATCGCTGAGCGAGCTGCGCGGCGTCCTGGCCGGCGACTTCGAAGCGATCAACGAGGCGGCCGGCGGAGAGGATGGCGACTTCATCGCTATCGATGGAGAGATGCCAGAGATCGTGGGTGGTGAGGAGGATGGCGGCTCCGTCCTGGGCGAGCTGGCGCAGCAGCGTGGCGAGGTCCTGCACGGCGGCGGGGTCGAGGCCGGTGGTGGGCTCGTCGAGCAGGAAGACCTGGGCTTGTCGGGCCAAAGCGATGGCGATGGCGACGCGTTGCCGCATGCCTTTGGAGTAGGAGGCGAGTCGGCGGCTCATGGCCTCGGCGGGCAGTTTCACGCGGGCGAGGAGGCTTTCGCCTTCCTGCGTGCTCAAATCGCGACCGGCGAGTGCGGCGAAGGCGCGTAGATTTTCGAGGCCGCTGAGCTCGGGATAGAGCGCGACGTTTTCGGGAATGTAGGCGGTCTCGCCGGTGACAGTGATGGTGCCGCTGTCCGGCTGGAGGAAGCCGAGGATGAGGTTCAGCGTGGTGGTTTTGCCAGCGCCATTGCCACCGAGGAGGCCGAGGATGCGCCCGCGATCAACCTGGAGGCTGAGATCTTGCAGCACGGGTCGTGAGCCAAAGGCTTTGGAAATGTTTTGGAGCTGGATCATGACAAAACAGGGCGTGGACGGGCGAAAGGCAGCAGCAAAGCAGAGAGGAGCAGTGGCGGCAGCGGGTTCAACGGGGCCGCTGGCGCTGGAGCGGCGTTTTGGAAGCGTGGGAAGCTTTTCGTGGCTCCGGCGGTGAAGGGCGTTTCAGCGAAGATGAGCGGGAAAAAGTGCGCCTTGAGCTGCTCGTGGAAGTTTCGGGTCGTTTCGAGGTGCAGCAGATGCGCATCGAGATCCGTGCCGCTGTGACCGCTGAGCAGGCTCTGCGTCAATGCAGGCGGTGAGAGCCAGGCGAGACGCTGTGACCACGCATGACGCTGGCGCAGGTGCTGCGTGTGTTGATTCACGAGTTCGGCCACGGAGCGGTCGGCGACCTCGTGCATGGCGTAATACCATCGCCAGGTGAAGTCCTTCTCGGGCACGGTGGGCCATTTTTGATACTCAGGCCGCTCGGCGAGGAAGCGGTCGTAGTTTGGCTGGCGTGGCTGATCCCAGCCATCGTGCATGATCTGGCGCTGCCGCACAGTGAGCTCGAGTCCCTCGGGCACAGGAAAGAGGGTGCTGAGGGCCAGATTCACCAAGGCTGGCATGAGCAGCACGAGGCTCACAAAGGCCGTCATGGCCGCAGCGAGGCTGCCGGTGGCGCTGCGGCTGCGGGCGGCGATGATGGCGGTGATCGCCAGCCATGGCAGGAGGCCGAGCAGGGCGATGAAAAGCCACGCGAAGGTATCGAAGCCGGTCGGGAGCTGCAAAACGATCATGGCGATGCCAAACAGCAGGCTGCAAACGATGATGACGAGCACGAGACGCAGCAGCAGGCGGGCGGCGAGCACGCGCAGCAGTCCACCACCGCCCTGAGCGGCGAGCAATGGCAGCACGCCGAGCTGTCGGTCGCGGCTGAGCACATCATGGCCGAGCAGCAGCAGCACGAGCGGAGCCAAAACACCGAGCACGAAGGCCAGATCAAACTGCCCGAGCGATTGCAGCAGCGGATTGGCGAGCGAGGATTCGTAAAGCTGCTGCTCTAGGCCAAGCAGGCGCACCCAGGTGACAAAGGGCGCAACATCCCGCAGTCCCCAACTCAACGCGGCGAGCGGTCGCGGCGGCTGATGCACGGGGTAAAAGCTGTAGTAGCTCCAGTAGCCGCTGTGCTCGCCTTTCTCGCGGTAGCGATGCTCCAGGCGATCGCACTGCGCCTGGAATTGAGCATCGAGGCGACTGATCTCGGCCTGTTGCTGCTCTTGGAATTTTTTACCAAGATAAATGGCAGTGAGTCCGGCGAGGAAGAGCCCGCCGAGCAGGAACCACGTCGCCGCCTGACGGCGCAGTCGCAACCAGTCGAGATGCCAGAGAGCCTTCATGCGAACCTCCTTCCGAATAGAGCTGCGAGAGCGATCCAAAGGCCCAAAACGGCCCAGGAGGCGGTGGAGCCTGCGAGGGCGAGCGAGAGTGTGTGCGGCGTGGGTTTGAAATCCTCGATCTCATCGAAGAAGTGCTCGTCGATGCGCTGGACATTTTTTTCCGCGTAGGCGGTGTGGTCACGCTGGAGGTGGTTCAGGTGCTGGATGAAGGAGAAGCGATAGGCCTCCGCCTCGCGGATGAAGCGCTGCTGGGAGGCGGCATCCGTGCCGCAGAGTCGCATGGCCAGATCACGCAAGGCGAGCGACGGCGAAAGCCACGCGAGCCTGCGCACGAGGGCGGTCTGCTGATCGAGCACGGCTTCGATCTTCGCATATTCTTGAGCGAAGACCTTGGCCGACTGCTCCTCGCCGGCCATCATGAGCTGGCCTTTGTAATTGAAGGGCAGGTCTTCCACGCGGCTCACGCCATGCTTGCGCAGTGTTTCTTCTTTAAAGGCGATGAAGGCCGGATCTTTGTCATTGTGGGAATCTCCCAGCTTCGCGATTTCCTCGCCGAGGCGGGCATTGAACTCGCTTTTGTCCGGCAGCGGATGCGCCGCTGAGGCGAGACCTGCCGCTGCTCGCGGCAGCAACACGCCGCCGCCGAGCCAGAGGCAAATCAGCACCGCCAGCGCCGCCTGTGACGTGCGGCACACGGACGAAACGGCCGCCACCAGCAGCACCCACAGCACGCTGTAGAGCAGCAGCGCCGCCACCAGCACGCCCGCTCGATCAGCGAGACCGCTCTCGCCGAAAAAGAGCAAGGTCAGCGGCACCAGCGCCGCGATGAGCACAAAGGGCGAGATGCCGAGCCAAAGCCCGAGCGTTTTTCCCGCCCACAAACCTCCTCGCGGACCGATCTGCGCCCGCAGCAGCCTTTCGCGGCCGCTTTCCACCTCCGCCGCGAAGACGCCATGACCCAGCACGATGATGACAAGCGCCAGCACGCACTCGACGAGGAAAGCGGGAGACAGTTCACCCAGCCGCGAGGCGGAGGAAAGCGTGGATGCCTCGGCGAAGTTCGCTCCATTTTGCCGGTGGGCTTCGAGGAACTGGATGCGGCCCGCAAAGGCTTCGATGCCCGGCTCATAGGCCGCGAGGAGGCTGCGGGGCTTGAAGGCAAAGGTGCCGTAGTGAGCGGCGCGGTGCGGATGCCGGTCCGGTTGAGATTCCCACTGCTGGCGCACGAGTTTTTGATACGCGGCCTGCTGCTCACGCTCCCGCGTCTGGCGCAGTCCGCTGAGAAGGCCCGCGAGCAGCATGAGCCCGGTGAAAAGCCCCAGCAGCAGCCACGACGCCCGCCGCCGCCAGATGAGACGGGCCTCCAGGCAGGCGAGAGGTAGGATTGGGGAGGAGAGAGGCATGGCGGCCTGAGTTTTTGACGCAAACCAGTTGCACATGCAAACGGTTTGCGCTTCAAAGTGCTCTTTCGTTCACCCATGAAGCCCACCACTTCTTCCATCACCTCCCTTGTTTTACTCGCCTGCGCCTTGCCCGCCATGGCGCAGCAACCAGCCACCACCAAGCCTTCCGAAACGAAGGTCGAGGAGCTCGGCGAGGTGGTCATCACCGCCGATGCGGAGAAGGCGTTTTTCATTCCGCAAAGCTTCGGCGGATCAAGGACGAACATCCCGAACCGCGAGCTGCCGCAAAACATCCGCGTCATGTCCCGCCAGCAGCTTCAGGACATCACGGCGGTGCGCATGCAGGACAGCTTTGATTATGTGAGCGGCGTGAGCCAGCAGCAGCCCTTCGGCGGTCTGTGGGAAAACTACGCCATTCGTGGCTTCACCGGCGATTCCAACAACACGGGCATCGGCTACATGCTGAACGGGTTTGCTGCGAATCGCGGCTTCAACGCCCCGCGTGACGCGGCGAACATTGAGGCCATCGAATTCCTCAAAGGCCCAACGGCGGCCCTTTTCGGCGCAGGCGATCCCGGCGGCACTATCAATGTCGTGACCAAAAAACCGCTGTGGGAATGGAAACACTCGCTGCAAAGCCTCGCGGGCAGTTTTGACACCTTCCGCCACACCATCGACAGCACCGGGCCTCTCACGGACAACTTCGCCTATCGCTTCAATTACGCCTACGAGGATGGAAACAGCTTCCGTGACTTCGTCGGCAGCAGCCGCCAGCTCTACGCACCGGCCTTCACCTGGAAAATCACCGAGGACACCACGCTCGAATACACCGGCGAGTTCCTCATCAGCGAGGTGATGTTTGATCGTGGCATCCCGGCCATCAATCTCGGTCTCGGCAGCGTGCCGCGTGAGCGCTTCTTTGGCGAGCCGGGCGATGCGCCGATCCAGATCAAAAACTACACCAACCAGCTCCGCCTCACCCATGAGTTCAATGACGACTGGTTCTTCCGCCTCGGTGTCTCCCACAAGATCAACCGCCTCAGCGGCTTCGCCAGCGAGACGCGTGATGTCGTGGCCGGTGGCACGCAGATGCGCCGCCGCTACCGCTTCCGCGATTACGACAGCACCGACTGGTCCATCCAAGCCGAGGTGGCCGGGAAATTCACCACCGGAGCTCTTGAACACAGCATCCTCTTTGGCAGCGAATACTACTGGTTTGAACTGGATCAGATCCTCCTCAGTGGCAACTACGCCACGAACCTCCTCATCGACAATCCCATCTACGGTCAGGCCAAACCAGCGCTCGGCACCACCTTTGACCGCACGGAGAAAAGCCAGGGGCTCGCCTTCTTCCTCCAGGATCAGATCTCTTTTGGCAAACACTGGAAACTGCGGCTCGGCGGCCGTTACGACAGCTTCCAGCAGATCCTTTATGATCGTGCCAACAACCGCAACATCACCCAGGAGCAAGGCGCATGGACACCGCGCGTCGGCCTCACCTGGCTGCCCACCGAAGAGTGGAGTGCCTTCGCGAGCTACAGCCAGTCCTTCCGCCCGAATTTTGGCAGCGACTCCTCGCTCAGCCCCTTCGCACCGGAGGCCGGTCGCGCCGTCGAGATCGGTGCCCGCTATCAGGACAAGGAAGGCCGCTGGGGAGCCTCGCTCTCGCTCTTCGACATCCAGAAGCGCAACGTGCTGCGCTTTGATCCCACCGACCCGCTCGGCAACTTCATGATCAACGGCGGCCAGGTGAACAGCCGCGGTGTGGAGTTCGATCTCAATGGCAACCTCACCGACAGCTTCCGTCTCTCCGCCAGCGTCACCTACCAGCACGCGAAGATCGACGAGAGCGAGGCCTTTGCCACCGGCACCGCTTTGCTGAACATCCCCAGCATCACCGCCAACATGCTCGCCGTGCAGGAGTTTGACCTCGGCAAATACGGCAAGCTCGGCATCGGCGGCGGCGTGTCCTACGTGGGCGAGCGCACCGGCAATGACGCCGGCACCTTTGACCTGCCAGACTACACCACCGTCCGCGCGCTCTCCTACTGGCAGGCCACGAAAAATGTCCGCGTCACCTTCGATGTGGACAATCTCTTCGACTCCACCTTCTACACCGGCTCCGTGAATCAACACATCGTCGTCCCCGGCGCCGCCCGCACCTTCATGGCCGGCGTGCAGATTTCGTTCTGATCCATTTGGTTGAGGTTGTTCGCACAAACCGCCGCATCGGAAACTCCGGTGCGGCGTTTTTTTGTGATGCATCAAAACCGCACCTGCATGCCGACGCTGAAGCCGCGACCGGGCATCGGAGCGACGTCTTTGCGGAAGGAGGTGGCTTGGCGAGCATCGGCATCGAGGAGGTTGGTGCCTTGGAAAGTGAGGCTGACGTCGTAACGTTCGTTCTTGAAAAGCTGGCAGGTGAGGTCGGCGTTGAGGAGGGTGTAGGGATCGGTGTATCCCTCGCTGCGGAAGCCGCCGCGGAAGCGGTTCTGGTCAAAAGCGTAGCGTAGCACGATGCCGCCGGAGAAGGGGCCGTATTCGCCTTCCAGCCGGCCGCCAAGATGCCTGGGTGGCATACGCGGGAGGGATTCTCGGTCG